>JAPDPR010000020.1:24669-29887 GCA_034506335.1 candidate division KSB1 bacterium | reverse complement strand
GACGCCAGCTACTTTCTGATCGACTTTCTCCTTTTTCTTGGCGATGCACGGCCCGATAAACACAAGTCGGCAGTCGGGGTCATACATCGCTTTCACAGCCCTCCCAGTGGCAATCATGGGAGACACGATGGGAGCCATGTGCAAGATGAGGGCCGGATGGTACTTCTGGATGAACTCCACAATCGCCGGGCATGGAGTGCTGATAATAGTGGTCATGGAGCTCTGCCGGAACAAACGCGCATATTCCCTGGCGATCATGTCCGCGCCGACGGCTACCTCCACCACTCTAGCAAAGCCCAGTTGCCTGAGCGCAGAAACAAGCTGCCCTGGCCGATCATCAGGAAAGGCGGCCGGGAACGAAGGCGCTAACAACGCATAGACAGGGTTACCGCTCCGGAGCAGTTCTTCGGTGTGTTCGATACCACTCTCGATCTTCTTGGCCTTCTGCGCACAGACAAGCACACAATTGCCACACCCAATGCAGCGCTCCTTGATGACCTCGGCCTGGCCCTCGATGATCTTGATGGCACGCGCCGGACAGTTGCGCACGCACGAGTAGCAACGTTTGCACTTGTCCCGGATCGTTTGGACAACCGGCATAGAGGCCTAACCTCTTCTTGCTCCCGCGAACAAATGTAGCAAAACTTGCGGCCAATTGCAAATAAAGAAAAATCGGATGCACCCACGTGGCGCTACCCAAGGGCACATCCGACACAAGCGCGCTGAAAGATGCTGACCGACCCTAAGCCTCACTTGGTGCCAATCATGGGGATGTCCAGTTCCTCGAGGCTCGGAAAGTCGGTGAGTATCTTGCGCGCCACCTTTTTCGGCGCCAAACCCAGTGCCACTGCTACACCATATAGAATTGCCTCGGGACGCGGCGGACAGCCAGGGACGTAGAAATCCACAGGAATCACCTTGTCCACGCCACCGTAGATGTTGTAGCTGTCATAGAACACATCGCCGCCGCACGCACAAGAACCGATGGCGAAGACCAGTTTGGGATTCGGCGTGGCCTCGTACAGCCGCCGCAGGGAAGGCGCTATCTGCCTATTCACTGAGCCGGTCACCAGCAACACATCCGCATGTCGCGGCGAGCCTACCAGCTTGATGCCAAAGCGCTCGGCGTCGTAGTACGGCGTGAGCACGTTGATGATCTCAATGTCGCAACCGTTGCATGCCGAGGCATTGGTGTGGTAAACCCAAAGCGCCTTGGGAAAAGCCTTCAGACAAAGTTTGCGTAGCATCCGTTCACCTCAGAGAATGAGTGCGACGACTGTCGTTCATGGGGTCACAACGCCTTTGCCCCAGATGGTCAATACCGCCCGCGTGGCGGCATCCAGGGCCGGGTGCAGAATGTGCGGGTAGACACCGATAAGGATGCAGAAAAGAGCAAGCACCACAATACTGACCCGCATGCTGAGGGGTACCTCCCGGACCTGCTCCAATTCCATTGCACCCTCAGTGCTTTGCGGCCGCCGCCAAAACACCCGGTAGGCCGCCCAGACCAAACAAGCCAAGGTCAGCAACCCCGTGAACACAGAGATGGCCATGGCCCAATAGAGCCTTTCCTCGCCGATGGCAAGAAAAATCGTGAACTTGCTCACAAACCCGTTAAACGGCGGAAGTCCTCCCAGCGACAAGGCGCCGACAAAGAAACAGAAGGCCGTGATGGGCATCTTCTTTGCCAGACCGCCCAAGCGCGAGATACGACGCGCCCCGCCGGTAGCGTACATCACCGCACCGACGCTCAAGAAGAGGAGGGCCTTGATAATGGTATGGTTGACCACATGAAACAGTCCGCCGTAAATGCCGACGTAGGTTCCTAAGCCCAACCCCTCAAACACATAGCTGATTTGGCTCACGCTGGAAAACGCCAGCATGCGTTTCAGGTCGTCCTGCACCAAGGCCATGAAAATGCCCACCAACATGCTCGCCGAACTCAATATGGCGATGAATACGATGACCGCATGATAGGTGGGGGCAAAGACCGTGACTGTCCGCGACAGCGCATAGGCCCCCAACTTGATGATCAGACCAGACAAAAGGGCGCTGACCGGCGTGGGGGCTTCGGAGTGGGCGTCAGGCAACCAAGCGTGAAAAGGAACAAGACCAGCCTTGGTGGCAAAACCCGCAGTCAAGAAAGCCATAGCCAGCAAAGCGATGTTCTTGGGAATACGGGGAGCTACCATCCCAATCTCCGTGAGCCGCAAGGCATGGATTCCTTCTGTCCTGAATTGCGCCGCCGCGGCGAATATGAGCACCATGCCGAACAACGCAAACGTCATCCCCACTACCACCAACAGCACATACTTGTATCCGGCTTCCAATGCCGCCCTGCTTCGGTAAAATGCGACCAGCAGGGCGGTGGCCAGAGTGGAGCCCTCCATCGCTACAAACAGCATCAGCATGTTGTTGGTGGTCACGGTCCACATCATTGTGCCGGTGAAAAGCTGAATGAGAGCATAGTACAACCCTAAGCGCCCCTCCGAGAACACCCCCTTCGCCTGCTCCTTGGCCATGTACCGCGCCGACTGGATGGTAATGAGGGTGACCATCAAAGGAACCAGCACCGTAAACAGAGCGCTCAATCCGTCGACGCTAATTGCCTCTCCTACGGCAGTCACGCGGTGCCCGGACCAGACCATGGTAGCCAGCCGCACCGCGAGGATTACCTCCACCACCATGACTCCCAAGGCAAGGTAATGGCGCGGCACCCGCACGCTGCCCAGGCTGAGCAGGGCGGTAAACACGGCACCGAGAATGGGCAAGACGATAAGAATCAGGGGTAGTGCCGATGATACCGTTTCCGACATGGGCTAACCTCTATCGCTTGAGTTCCGATAGCTTGGCAGAGTCCGTCGAACCGAAGACCTGGTAGATGTTGCTGCTAATGTACAGGAGAATCAGCACCGCCGCAGCCACATTGGTGAGGATGCCGATCATAGTCGTCTCGGAAAGTTGTGGTGCCAGGGCCAAAAGCACCAGGTGCACGCCATTTTCCATCAACGCCAGACCCAACACCGTTTTCACCACGTCCCTGCGGGTCAGCAGCGCCCACAGGCCAAGGGAGAAAATAGTGAAAGCACCTGCCAAAAGCGACCGTACCGGCTCGGTGCGCGCTGCCTCGCCAGGCGCAAGCAAGTACGAATAGCTCTGGAAAAGGCGGAAGAACACCACCACAAGCACACCGATGGCCAGCACCGAGATGCCATGCCCCAATACGGGGCGGTATTCGCGAGTGGGGAAACGGCGCGCAAACTGGAAAAGGAGCGTCGGGATGAGGATGATCTTGGTCAAGAAGCAGGTAGCTGACCAGAGGTACAGTGACGTATTCTTCGACAAGTAGGCGTAAGCGGTTATGATCGAAAAAAGCAAGATTGAGTGGAAGAGGTAGAAAAACGTCGTGCTCCGCAGGTTGCGCAGCTCTACCGCCACCACCGAGGTGATGAGAATGCCGAGGCTGAGTGTAACCAGGATGTTCCCTTGCATTGCCTACTCCCTCTTGTTGGGCCGAGGGCCCCCGTGGGGCATAGACGGGCCGACAAAATTGCGCCCTTCCCGGTGTCGCCGCACTGGGATCTTGTCGATAGCGTTATCCGTTTCGAAGCAACGGCCGCACCGCGCGCACGTGGCCATGTACAGCTCCTGCTCAATGTACAGGTCTTCTTTGTGGTCGGTGCTGTTCTCAAACTCCAAGGTCATCGTGATGGCTTTCTCCGGGCACACCTCTGCGCACCGTCCACAGTAGGTGCAACGATCCAAGATAAACTCCATGCGTGTCCGCTCGCCCTCATCGTATATGCGTATCAACCTTGAGGGACACACATTGGCGCACCCTCCACAGGCGATGCACCGCGTCTGGTCGACCGTTATCTTGCCGCGAAAACCCTCCGGCAGCTCCGCACCCGGGCCCAACGGGTATGGTAAGGTGACCCGCGGATTGGAGAAACAGATGACCGCTTCCTTGAACTTGGCTCTGAACATCGCGCTCCCTTTATATGATAACCCGTTCTCTACGCAATCCGTCCGACGCTATGAACCCACCAAAGCGAACGCAAGCCCTGCCGCAGAGACAAAGATGAGCAAGCCAAAGAACTGGATGGACTGGTCAATGCGCAATCGGGGGTTGACCGCGTGCACCACACCAACCAACACCAGGAGCACCACAACTTTGGCCAGCGTAATAAGTAGGTCCAGGAATAGCTTGCCCACGTGCGGCCAAGGGACGAACACCGAGACCAGCAAAGAGGCAAAGATGAGCTGTTTGGCGTAGAAGGACCATTTGAACAACGCCAGCTTGGGGCCGCTCTGCTCCACAAAGGGCCCTTCCATGATCTCCTGGTCTGCTTCTACAATGTCAAACGGCAACCGTGCCAGCTGGGCAACGATAGCCAAGAACAGTGCCACACCCACGATGAGCATGGAAATCGCCGGCGGGTGGGAGAGCTGCCAGGCGACCATGTCCCCGAACATCATCGACCCAGACTTGACCGCGGCGGTGATGAGGGCAATGGCTAATACCGGCTCCACTGTCAGCACCATCATCACTTCACGCCCGGCGCCGAGCAACCCATAGGGGCTACCCGAAGTCACTCCGCTCAGGAAGATCATCACTGCAACCGCCGAAATCAGGTACACAAACACGATGACCTCGCCGGCAAAGCCCAACGGGGGTCTTCCGAACATCGGCACCAGCAGGCTGGCAGTAAGCACTGCAGACAGCGCGAACACTGCCGAATAGCGGAAAAGGAAGCTGCGCGAGCTGGCAATCTCCTCTTTGCCCAATAACTTGAGTATGTCCAAATATGGCTGGTACAGAGGAGGCCCGATGCGCGAATGTACGAAGGCGATGAGCTTCCTAATGATTCCCTCCAGCAGCGGAGAGAGCAAGAGCACGATCGCAATTTGCAGCGCGCTCAGCCCTACTATCTGGCCCAGACTATAATCCATCATTCCTCCACGCCTTCGCCTTTCAGCCGACCTCCTCTGTGAAGGGCCCGCAATCCATCACTTCTTCCCCCACCGCTCCTTGCACAAGCGGAAAAGGTCGGCCTTAGTGTAGACTTTCACCTCGCCGGAACGAATATCCACCGTCTCCATGCGTTCTGTGCAGGAGAAGCACGGGTCGATACTTCCCAAGGTGATGGGGACGTCGGCAATTGTTTCGCCCAACACCATCACCGGCACGCTTTGCAGGTTCTGGAACGTGGGTGCG
>JAPDPR010000020.1:0-24573 GCA_034506335.1 candidate division KSB1 bacterium | reverse complement strand
TATCCACCGTCTCCATGCGTTCTGTGCAGGAGAAGCACGGGTCGATACTTCCCAAGGTGATGGGGACGTCGGCAATTGTTTCGCCCAACACCATCACCGGCACGCTTTGCAGGTTCTGGAACGTGGGTGCCCGCGCCTTCCACCGATACGGCCGATTATCCTCGCCAGTAATCACGTAGTGGTGCGTTTCGCCCCGTGGCGCTTCCACAGAAGACTGCCCGACCAGGCCGGGGGGAATGGGCTCGGTAATCTTGGCCTGGATCGGACCCTCCGGCATCATCTGCAGGCAGTCTCGGATGATGCGGATTGAATCGAGCGTCTCCTTGAGGCGCACTACGGTGCGCGCCCAGTTATCCTCGCCTGTCTCCACCATGACGTTGGTTTCCACCTCGGTGTAGGCGGCGTAAGGATGATCAACGCGAATGTCGATGGCCACTCCCGAGCCCCGGGCGGTCGGCCCCAGGGCCGAAAATGCGATGGCGTCTTTGTGGCGCAGGATTCCCACGTTGGCCAGGCGGGCCAGCAGGGTGGTGTCCGTGACGACCGCATCAAGCACCGCCTTTGTCTCCTTTTCAATGCGGCCGAGTACGTCCAAGAGCTCGGGGTGTATGGCCTTTGGGATGTCACGCCTCACCCCGCCGACAACGTTGATCCCGTAGAGTTTGCGGTTCCCGGTGATCTTTTCACACATCCACATCACCGGTTCACGGATCCGCCACGCCTGCATCAACACGGTGTCGAAGCCGAGGATGTGGCCTGCAATGCCTAACCACAAGAGGTGGCTCTGCACACGCTCCAACTCGAGAATGATCGTCCGGATATACCGGGCCCGACGCGGAACCTCAATTCCCCCTGCTTTTTCGACTGCTTGACAGTAACCCGTACTGTGCACCGTTCCTCATATGCCGCAAATGCGTTCGGCGAGAAACGGTACCTGGTTGTAGTTGAGCTGGCTGTCGGCAATCTTCTCCACCCCGCGATGGTTGTAGAACCCGCGGTAGTCGCCTCCTACCACCCGCTCGCCCTCGACGAAGATTCGCCAGTAAGAAGGCTCCTCCAACACCGGGAAAAACGGGCCGATGGGGACCACTGTCGCGCCCTCGGGTGGCTGCTTAAGCTGGGGCGCGGCCTGCACTGGAGGAGGGTTTTCATTCCAGGCAACGTCGCGCCGCAACGGGTGAAGTCCCTCGGGCCAATCATCGGCCAGCACCAGGCGTCGGGGATCGGGATGGTTGCGAAGCTTTACGCCGAGCAGATCCTGCACCTCCCGCTCGGCCCAGTTGGCCGCCGGGATGTCTGCCCCACCGGTGATCGAGTCAATCCACAGGTCCTTCTCCGGCAAGGGGGTGCGCACCGTCACAAAAAGATGGTCGGCAGCGAGGGAAAAGACGTGATCCACCAGGTACCCGCCATCGGCGTCGCGGAAGTCGGTCCCAGCGGTGATCACAAAACGACCGTTGAGATCGTGAAATAGGTGACGCGCCACCTCAACGGTATTCTCCCGACCTACAGTAAAGATCACCATGTCGGGCACCGGGTTGCTAGCCGACTTGATGCATGGACCAAAGCGGCTGGTCATCTGCTGAATAAGCTCGTGTGCGGTCATGTCAGATGGGCACCTCCGCGTACAAGTATCAACTCTACCACACTCTGCCCTTTCATACCCCACCCCCTGCCAGCGCAAAGAGAATGAATATGGCCAGTAATACCCCGATTACCAGCCACAGAAGATACACATGAGGAATGCCCACGTGCGTGCCACTAAAGTAGCGCATGAGGCTCATAAATCCCTGAGTCAAAGGGTAGAAGAACCAATTGTCTACATTCAGGATCCGCCGCAGAAGGTTCTGCTCGCTCAGTTGCACCCGAGGATAGCGAACCTGGGGATAGACGCCGGGCTGTTCATAGGCCCCAATGCGTATCTTGAAGAACTGCTTGAATGAGAGATACAGACCTTGCGCCTTGTACCGCACCTCCTCGTCGCTATGCACCTCACCGCAATACCACGTGGCGTCCTCTCGCACCGGCGCTGCACCGGCACGGAACAGGCTCCAGGAAAGCAGGAAACATATTGCCCCGGCAACAAGAATGACAAGCGGACTCCATGCCGCGATGGGGCCCGTGCCCAAGTCCAGGAGCAAGGGGCTGGTAACCCCTCCGACGGTCAACGGGGTGCCGCATGCAGCCACACCCTCTCCGACAAGGTCAAGCACTCCCTTCTGCACAGGTCCCACCGCGATCCATGGCAAGATGCCGATCACTACTGACATCCCTGCCATGACCACCTGCGGAATGACCATGCTGAGCGGAACCTCAGCCTCGCCAGCCTTCGCCTGCCCGGGGTTGAACTTGCCAAAGAAAGCCATCCCAAAGAATTTCGCCGCATAGGCCAGGGTCACCACGGAAATGAACAGGGCGATAAGCGCAAGAAGCATAAAAAGGGGCATCTTTACGCCGGCTTGCAAGGAGGCTTGAAAGAAAAGCCACTTGCTGGAAAAACCGACCAACAACGGCATGCCTGCCATGGAAAGACCAGCAAGCACAGCTGTGGTGGCACTCACCGGCATCAGGCGAGACAAACCGCCCACCTTGTTCAGGTCACGCGTACCAGCACGGTAATAGATACTACCCGCATTGTAGAACAGGCAGGACTTGAAGAGCACGTTGCTCACCAGATGGAACACCGCCGCCACCAGGGCGATGATTGCCAGCGTCGGAGCAGTGGGCAAAAAGTAGAGGCCAATGCCGATTCCCAAGAGCAAATAGCCCATCTGCCCTACGACCGAAAACGAAAGGAGCTTTTTGGTGTCATCCTGCGCCAAGGCGGTCATGGAGCCAAGGAAAATGGACAATGTGCCGAACAGCGCCATGACCACGCCCCACGGCCCGTCTATGGACGGCACCGGGCCAGGCACAAAGAAGACGCGCACTAGTCCGTATAGTCCTATCTTCGACATGATACCGCCAAACGTGGCCGCAGCAGGGGCTGGCGCCGCCGGATAGGCGTCGGGCAACCAATCCCCAAACGGCAGTATACCAGCCTTGGTGGCAAAACCGATGAAAAAGAACGCCAGCGCTATGTGTAGGAGTCGTGCCTGTCCGTTGCCCAGCATGCCAAGCATGGCATCTCCCAAGTCCGAGAAGGCGAAGGACCTGCTTTGCTGGTACACGATGATCGCCCCGATAAACATGAGCGCGGTGGCTACATGGGTCATGAAAAAGTACTTGAACCCTGCACGTGTCCTCTCCGCCTGGTCCTTGTGGAAAATCACCAGGACGTAGGAGGTGAGCGTCATTACTTCCCAGAAGATGAAGAAGAAGAACAAGTCGGCGCTAGCAACTATGCAGGAAATCGCCGCTAGGAAGACCAAGTAAAACGGGTAGAACGCGCGCAGACTTAGGGTGTTGAAGGCGGGCAAGGCCATGAACCTCACCGCGTAAAGCGCCGACATGGTGCCAAGCAGCGCAATGAGGAGCAAGAACACGGCGCTCAGGGCGTCGATACGGAGCAGGAGGTTCGCCCCCAGCGCAGGGACGCTGAGGAGCGGTGCTTCCACGACCGACGTCCCCGTGGCAAGCACCCGCACTGCCGCCATAGCAAGACATATAGAGGCCAGCAGCGTGAACACAAACGATACCTGCCCGACCAGTTGGCGCCTCCCTCCCAACACCAGCGCCACACCTGCGCCCGCCAAAAGGATTACCACCGACGACTCAAACAGCGTGATGGGATTCATCTATGCGGACTCCCTTCAGTACAAACGTCCCTTAACTGGTCCCGCCCCTGCTCAGAACCCGATCTGATGAGCAAACGCTAGGGCAACAAATGGGGCAATCACGCATAACACCATGAGCACCACCAGAGAGAAAGACATCGCTGCTGGCGGATTCTTAGCGCCCTCTGCCGCCGGGCTTGGCGTCCCAAAAAAGACCTTCTGCCCTACGCGCAAGAACCACGCGAATGCAATGATGATCTCCAGTACGAACGGCACCAGTAACAGGTACCCGGCTGCACCCCCCACGTCCACCGCGCCCATTATCAGGAAGAACTTGCTCCAAAATCCAGAAAAGGGGGGCACGCCAAGGATGGCAAACATCCCCACCAGGAACGCGACAGCAATGAGCGGCGCCCTCTTGGCAAGGCCACTCAACTCCCTTATGCTCCGCGTACCGGCCACGTACGAAATTGCGCCCACGCAGAGGAAAAGGAGCCCCTTGCCAACTCCGTGGTTCATAATGTGCATGATTCCACCGAGCATTCCAGCGCGCGAGCCCATGATGCCGAAGGAAAGCCCCAGCAAAATGTACGACAGGTGGGTGATTGTGGAAAAGGCCAACAGTCTTTTCAGATCGTCCTGGAAAAAGAACAAGTACACACCCACCAGCATCGTCACCACTGCCATAATGCCGAGAAGGAGCCCAGAGCCCATGGACAGTTGCTGCGTGGCGGTACTGATACGGGCGATGAGGAACACGCCCGCCTTAACCATGGCTGCGGCATGCAGGTACATGCTCACAGTCGTAGGGGCGGCCATAGCGTCAGGCAACCACGTGTAGAAGGGGACTTGCGCCGACTTGGCCCAGGCCGCTATGAGAAAAGCGACAAACAGCAAGCTTCGCAACCCGGGGGAAAGCTGGTCCAGCGCGTTGAAGTCAAAGGTGCCGGTCTTGACGAAAATCGTGACTATGGCAATGGCAAAAAAGACCCCGCCGGAGTAAGTCATGAGCAATGCTTTGAAACCGGCGCGCAGAGACTCATCGTTGCGATAGTGGGAGATTAATGCATAGGAGGTGAGGGTGGTTAGTTCCCAGAAAATGTACAACTGCAGAAGGTTGGGGGAGATCGCCACGCCAATCATGGAAGTCACAAAGAGCAACATCCAAAAGTGATGGCGTTCCTTCCCCTCACGCGAGGGGTGCTCTTTGTTGCCTTTTCCGATGTAGTCCAGGGCATAGACGATGACCAAAAAGCCCAGCACAGAGACTACCGTCAGCATGAGCATGCCCAAGGGATCCAGCAGGTAGCCGAACAGGGGCACAGGCTCATGGCCAAGGCGCGGGACCGTGCCGGCCGGACCGGCTTCGACCGCCATCGGGCGCTCTTCACCTTCAGCCCGGAACTTGACAAGCCATGGCACGCGGATGGTCACCGAGCGCTCAGTCCCGGGGAAGACGCCACCGATGATGGCCGCCGCGACGATGAGCATCAGCCCCACCGCAACCAGGGCCGCCAAGTCACTTGCCTTCTTCCGCAAGAGTCCCGAAAGGATGGCACCTGCCGCAGGAAAGAGCAACAAAAGAACAACGAGCGTATTCATGGAGTCGCGCCCTCGTCTGATGTCGTACCGAGCAGCTCAGTTATCAGTGCGTGCAGGAGGCCGACACTTTCCTGCACTGCGGGGGTCATTCCCTCCCCCATGCTAACGTCGCCGGGTTGTATGCCGAGAATCGCCACTTTGGCACCCGTCTCGGCCCGGAGGTAGTCGACCATAGCGCGCAAGGAAGGGTGATGCGTGTCCACCCTCCTGCTTTGCACTGCCTCTGCATCGACGATTGCTATCTCACCCGCCTTCTGGCCAAAGTCCACTGCATCTGCAATCAGAATAATGTCCGGTCGAAACTCCTTAACTGGCCCGGTGAAGGCCTCGGGCACATCGCCACAGTCGATTGGGTAAAAACTGTGTGTCCGCTCCAGCTTTCTGGCTAGGACCGCCCCCGCTTGGTCATCCCTTCTCCACTCGCTTCCCACCCCCAAGAGGACGACCCGCCCGTCGAGGAGTGCCGCTAAGGCACGGGCCAGTTCTGCCCTCTTCATTCCTCCTCTTGTCGCAGGAGCACTACAAAGATGAATACCACCGTGCCCACAGTCGCAACAATCTGCACGCCCAAGTAGAAGGCCGCCACGAACGGCGCATACACCGGCCTCCCCCACTGCTCGATGTCCTGCGTCGGCGTACCACTGTTTGCTCCGACCTCGCTCGTGTGCACCACGTCGCTGGCGACTTGCACCTGTCCGTTAGGCACAGGGGCGGCCAAAAGACACGCGCCCCACAGTGCCGTAAGCAGGACCATGATCAGTGTACGGAAAATTTTCCAGTCTCTTGCCATCACTCCGTCCTCATCGCTCGGGCAAGACCTTGATTTGTTGCCAGCTGAACACAGGGCCGTCGACGCAGATGTACTTGTGCCCGATTGCGCAATGGCCACACTTGCCTACGCCGCACTTCATGTAGCGCTCCAGGGTGGAGATGATGTGATCGTCGGCAAAGCCCATTGCTAACAGGTCCTGAATCACGAAGCGGATCATGATGGGCGGACCGCAGGTAAAGGCGAATGTGCGCTGCGGGTCGACCTTGATCTTCTCGAAAAGCGTAGTGACCACGCCTACGTTGCCGGTCCAACTTTCGTCTCCGCGGTCCACCGTCTGCAACAGCTGCACGTCATCGCGCGCGGCCCATTCCGCCAGAGCATCTTTGTAGACCCGATCCGAAGGAGTGCGGGCGCCATAGAGAATGATGAAGTTGCCGAACTTTTTCCTCTTGTCAAAAATGGGCTCAATCAACGAACGAAGAGGCGGCAGTCCGATGCCCCCGGCGACGATGAGAATATCGTAGCCCATTACCTCTTCGAACGGAAACCCGTTCCCAAAAGGCCCTCGCACCCCGAAGACATCACCAACCTTGGCCTGGTGCATGGCATTTGTCACCGTGCCGGTGGCCCGCACCGTGATGCGAAAGTTTCCCTTTCGCAGGGGATTCGAGCACAAGCCAAAAGGGGCCTCCCCTTTGCCAAAGACGGAAACCTCTACAAACTGGCCCGGCTTGAAGGCGAAGGCCTTGTTGTGCTTCTGATCCAGAAAGTGAAGAGTGAACGTCTTGGTATCAGGAGTCTCGTCCACGATCTGGTCGATCACCGCCAGTTGTGGGAGATAGAGGTTGTCCATTCGGTCGCTACCTCGCCTTGGTGTAGTGTTGTACTGCGCCTATGCTCCCTGCTCTTCGGGCGCGGGTTGCCCCTCCCGTCGGAGTCGCTTAACAACCGCGGGCAGGTCGAGCATGCCTATCGCTTCGCAAACCGTGATGCAACGCCCGCAGCCCACGCACCCGTGGTGGCCATCCAGCTTCACGTAGGCATAGCTGAGCTTGTGGTAGAAGCGCCGCTTTATCCGCTCTTTGGCCTTCTCTCTTGGGTTATGGCCCGACGCCTCACGCGTAAAGCCCGAGTACTGGCACGAGTCCCAGCAGCGAAACCGAACACCACTGGTAGGGGTTTCCATGTAGTCGGCCACATCATAGCAGGTGCAGACTGGGCACACATGCGTGCACCCTCCGCAGCTGAAGCACTCATAGCCCATCTCATCCCACAGTTCCTCTCGGACGCGCCTGTTGGTGATCTGGATGATCGCCTTGGCAACGTAGGCGGTGGGCACCATCTGACTGTCGCACGTGGCCATCAACTCCTTGCGGTGCTCAAGGTCCTGGCGCGTGGCCGCCACCAAGCCTTTCTTGACTTTTGCCAAGAGAGCCACGCCTTTGGCGCTTCCCACGTCAATAAGGTAGCGATCGCCAAAATCGCTGAGCTGCAAGTCGAATCCCGATTCCAGCCACGGTCCGCCATCGCAGCAAATGCAGAAGCATGTGTCCAGTGGTCGGTTACAAGCGACGCTAATGATGGTTGTGTTTGCCCTCTTCGCCAGGTAGTAGTTGTCCGCGTAGACACCGGTGAAGAACTTGTCCCAGTGCAGAATCCCTTTTACGTCGCACGAACGAATGCCAAAGAGTATCTGCGGTGAGGTGTCCACCAAGGGCTCGAACTTTGGCATTTTGTCGAGCTGGAACCGAAATAGGTCCTGCCGGTGCGGAATGAAGAAGCGCTTGATGGGGTCGAACTCGTTCACATAGTCGTGCGTGAACTCGCTCGTCGATTCCACTTCGCGGAAGATCACATCGCCGTCCGGCCCGGCTGTCGGCCCAATGAGCTTGGCCCCCCTACGCAGCGAGTCCAAAACGGCCAGGAAAGCCTGCTTGTCAAGTACGTATTTCTGGCCGACCTTCATGCTACCTCCACTCTTGCCGCGCAGACTTTCATCTCGGGTATCCTTGAATCTCGTTCCAGGCTATCGTTGGCCAACAGATTGGTGAGCCCATCCTTGTGGTGGATGGAGGCAAAGACCACTTTTGGAGGAATACCGCGAGTCACCACAACGGTGCGCTCGATGCTGCCGCGGGGAGTAGTGACGCGTGCGCGCCACCCGGAGCGCAGGCCCAACTCCTTGGCGTCGTCGGTATTGACCTCCAGAATCCCTTCCGGATACTCTTTGGCCAAGGTGAAGGAGCGAGAGACTGAGGTCCCGGAGGCGCGGTGGACCCTCCCCCTGCCAATGACTAACGTAAAAGGATAGTCGGCGGTTGGCTGTTCGCTCGGGGGCAGGAATTGAGGAGCCAGCAGCTTAGCATCGCGCACCGACGGCAAAGACTGACCAACAGGCCACTGCACGCCGCCGGGGACATCGAGGGCACCGTAAGTGATCCCTTTGTACCAGGGGTTTACAGAAACGAACTCCTTGAACACCTGCTCGGCCGAGCGGTAACTGAGGGAGGCACCTAACTTTCTTGCCAGCGCGACGAATATCTGCCAGTCGGGTTTCGCCTCGCCGACAGGTGGTATGGCGGCTCGCACCCGTTGGACGCGTCGCTCGGCACTAGTGAAAGTGCCGTCCTTCTCCGCAAAGCTGCAGGCCGGAAGTACCACATGGGCTAACTGCGCTGTCTCGGTCAGGAAAAGGTCCTGCACCACTAAGAAGTCGAGCCGTTCCAGCGCCGCCTTGGCGGCAGCACAATTGGGCGCGCTCCACACCAGATTTTCGCCCACCACATACATCGCCTTGATCTGCTCACCGGCCCCGTGGAGCATCTCACCGAGCGTCAAGCCAGCCTTTTCAGGCAAAGGGCAACCCATAACTTCGCTCAGCGTGGACCGGGCTTGGTCGTCGCCAACGCGGGCAAAACCGGGGAGAAAAGCTGGCGCCAGCCCCACGTCAAAGACGCCTTGGGTGTTATTGGTAAGATGGAGCGGAATGATCCCTGCGCCGGACTTGCCCAGGCTGCCGGTGAGAGCGGCCAGATTGACAACCGCCTTGATGGCCTCGGTTCCCGAGGCATGTTGGGTGAGCCCCTCGCCGTACAGGATCAGCAGCCTTTGCGCCTCGCTCACCATGACGCCCAGGCGCTCCAGCTCTTCCTGACTGATGCCGCAGAGCTGGGCAGCATTGGCCAATGTGTACGACTCGAGCGCCTTGGCCAAGGAGTTTACGCCCCGGGCTTCCGCAACCTGGCGCGTGCCGCGGATGAGCCAGCTGCAAAGGGCATTAAGCCAGACAACATCCGTTCCAGGTTTTGGTTTTAGATGAAGTGTGGCGAAGTGGCTCAGCTCAGTTTCCCTGGGGTCCACCACCACCAGCTTCTTGCCATGGTGTGTGGCCCAGATAAGGTAGGAACCGGCCTTTGCGGTCTGCTCCTTGGCATTAGAGCCCACCACCAAAAGCACATCGGCCTGCTCTATGTCTGTGAGCGAGGCCGTAGCAGCCGCCACCCCCAGCTGGGCGCTCATAGCGTGGAGCGTGGGGGCCTGGTAGAAACGCGCGCTGGTATCAAGATTGTCGGTCCCCAACACGCCGCGCGCCAGCTTCATGAGCAGATAGGCGTCCTCGTTGGTGAATTTGGTCGAACCAACTACGCCGATGTGGGAGGGTTCGTGGCGTCTTAGGCCCTTGGCCACCTCCCCGAGTGCGCTCTCCCACGAAACCTCGTGGAACGTGCCGTTTTTCTTGACCAGAGGTTTACGCAGCCGTTCAGGGTGGTGGATGATCTGGTGTCCGTTCCAACCCTTGACACACAGGGTGCCCCTACTCACGGGGTGTTTGCGTTGTGGTGCCACACCTACAACACGCTCATTTTCCACCACCAAGAAGACACCACAACCGCAGCCACAAGACGGACATGTCGTGAGGACTTTGCTCACTGAGGCACTCCTTCCCTTGCTTTGCGCTCCAGAACAGAATCAGGCAGCCTCTTTCTCCAAAACGCGTGCCACAGCGAGGAGCTCCCGCGCTCCGAAACACGCCCCCTTCCCCTCTGATTTCCCAAAGCTTAGTGCTATGCTTCGCGGCCCCGGAGGAGATCTCTTGCCGCGCGATTCCCAATTATGGGATTGCTGCTCAAGGGGGTTCCCACTATTGGGAACGAAATCAGCCCCCGACTCTTCTTGTGCGCCAATTACGCCTCAGTCAGCGCCTCCACCCCAGGGAGCTTGAGACCGGAAAGGAACTCCAAGGAAGCTCCGCCTCCCGTGGAGACATGCGACACTTTGTCGGACAGGTTTGCCTTCGCCACAGCAGCGGCGCTGTCGCCGCCGCCGACGATGGTCACCGCCCCCTTGGCGGTTGCTTCTGCCAGCGCTCGCGCAATCTCCATTGTGCCTTTGGCAAAGGCCGGCTTTTCAAACATCCCCAAGGGACCGTTCCATACCACTGTTCGCGCTTTCAGTATCTTGCTCTCGAAAAGCTTGGTGGTCTTCGGTCCGATATCGAGGCCCATCATCCCCTCGGGGATGGCCTCACCGTCTACCACCTGCACGGTGCCTTCCGCCTCTGGCCCCTTGGCGACTATGTGGTCAACCGGAAGGAGGAGCTCCACGCCTCGCTTCTTGGCAGTCTCCAAGAGTTGAGCGGCAAGGGTCAGCTTGTCTTCTTCCACCAGCGAAGAGCCGACGGGCACTCCTTTGGCTTTCAAGAAAGTATAAGCCATCCCTCCGCCGATGAGCAGAGAGTCCACTTTTCCGACAAAGTTCTCGATGAGCTCAATTTTGTCGGAGATCTTGGCGCCACCCATTACCGCCACAAACGGTTTGGCCGGCGACTCGAGCGCCTTGCTCAAGTAGAGCAACTCCCTCTGCATCAAGTACCCAGCGGCGCAGCGGTCAAAATACTTGGTTACGCCCTCAGTGGAGGCATGCGCACGGTGAGCACTGCCAAAGGCGTCGTTGACGTAGACGTCGCCCAGCTTTGCCAGTTGCTTGGCGAATTCGGGGTCGTTATCGGTCTCCGCCTTGTGAAAACGGAGGTTTTCCAGGAGAAGCACATCACCGGGTTTCATGGCCGCCACCATCGCCTCCACTTCCGGGCCCACACAGTCGGGGGCCATTTTTACCTCCCGGCCCAGGATTTCGCTAAGCCTGACCGCCGCCGGTCGCAAACGCATTTCCTCTTTAACTTGACCTTTGGGCCTCCCCAGGTGTGACATCAGAATGGCCATTCCCCCGCTGTCCACCACCTTCTTGATGCTCGGCACCGCCGCGCGAATGCGCGTGTCGTCGGCAACCTTGAGGTCTGGCGTGAGCGGCACATTGAAATCCACCCGCATCAACACCCTCTTACCCTTAAGATCAAGATCGTCGATGCTCAGCTTAGCCATCGTGTTCCTCCACAAGCTTTCCGGACCTGCTGGATAGCGTTTCGGTGAAGAAAAGCTTGTACAAAAATACACTTTTTGCGCACAAAGTCAAGGGGAATTTCGCCAGCCGGCCAGATTTCACCGCGTCTTCTCGTGTATCCGCGCGGTCCCACTGCCACGACCTGCTCCGCATGGCCGCCCCTTTCCGTCTTGCACGGACTGTGCGGGGCCGATCCAGTTACGCCGGGCAAATCCGAGCCGTCATCGAATCCGAGAAAAAGCCACCGCCTTACTGTGGGCGCGGACATCACCTTCGGCGCCTGCAGCTATGCGCGGAGGTAGCGCCGCTCGATGCTATCAATTTTCTTTACGCGGCGCAGATGCCTACCGCCCGCGAACTCTGTTCCCAGCCACACGCGGAGTATCTCCAGAGCGTCTGCTTCGCTCGTGATGCGGGCCCCCAAGGCCAACACGTTCGCATTGTTGTGCTCACGGCTGCTCCTGGCCGTTTCAACGCTGTGACAAGGGGCGGCCCGAACCCCTGGCAGCTTGTTCGCCACAATGGCGGAACCGATACCCGCTCCATCCACCACTATCCCTCGCCACGCTCGCCGCCGCGACACATGTTGGGCTACCAGCAGGGCTACGTCTGGGTAGTCTGCGCTCTGTTCGGAGAAAACTCCGACGTCGAGCACGTCATACCCTTCGGCCTCAAGGAATTCTTTCACACGTTTTTTGAGGCCAAAACCAGCGTGGTCGCTACCAACTGCAATAACAGGTCCCCTTTTGCCTTCCCGCCTGGAAAGGCCCGCTAAGTGCACGTACTCGACTTCCGACTGTACAATCACCACGCCCAATTGCCGCGCCGCGTCCACAGCCCCTGGCGTCACCACCGTATCCCTCTCCAAACGGAGGTGATGGCGACCCTCTTTTGCCGCGCTGCGAACGTCCTTTTCCGTCAGTAACCTTTTCATTTGTGAGAGAGCCCTTGGCCCTAGTCTCAGTCTCTGTTGTGCGGACGCCGTTCTGCCTCACCGGTCATAGGCACAAATCTCACCGGCAATACCGATTCTTCGTGCACCTTCTTCTCCCCCTGCTTTGTCAGAACAATTAGCTCCTGGTAGATCGATCCCACGGGGATAACCATCCTGCCGCCCACCTTGAGCTGGTCAATCAGGGGCTGGGGCACATGATCGGGAGCAGCCGTGACGATGATGGCATCGAAGGGCGCTTTCTCCGGCCAGCCCCGATAGCCATCACCCTGGCGAACCACTACATTTTTGTACCCCAGGCGCCTGAGCCTCTCCCTAGCCTCGTTTGCCAGCGGCCCCACAATCTCGACGCTGAACACACTGTCCACGAGTGTGGCCAGCACTGCCGCCTGGTATCCGGAGCCGGTTCCGACCTCCAGCACGCGCTCGCCGCCTTTCAGGCGCAAGCATTCAGTCATTACGGCCACGATATACGGTTGGGAAATCGTCTGGCCGTGCCCGATGGGCAGGGGCGAGTCGTCGTACGCGGCTCCTTGCAAGCTTTCCGGGACGAACAGGTGTCGCGGCACCGTGCGCATTGCCTGGAGTACGCGCTGATCCCTCACCCCGCGTGCCGCGATCTGGCTTTCCACCATGCGCAGGCGCAGTTCCGCAAAGTCTGCATCTGCCACGTCCGCTGGAGTTCCACCTTTGTCAGTCTTTCGACCCTTCACGCAGGCTTCTCCGCACACCAATAGCGCAGTCACCAGCATCAGAACTAACTGCGATCTCACATCCATACACCTCTCTTCCCTGAGAGATTGTTGGGCCCTGATAGTGTGCCACAAACTTTTCCCGAGCCAACCATCGGAGACCTGGGCCTCACCTCGGGCTCAGGCTGCCAAAAGCATTCCCACGTGGTCACAAACGCATGTCCGCAGCGCTTGCAAGTTGTATCCCCCTTCCAACACCGAAATAAGCCTGCCCCCGCAGGATCTCTGTGCAATTTCAAGTACCACTTTAAGCATCGTCTTGAACCCCGCTTCCGTCACGCACATGTCACCCAGCGGATCCGAGCGATGGGGATCGAAGCCTGCTGAGATAAGAACAAACTCAGGAGATAGCCTTTCCCCTGCAGGGCGCAAAACATCTTTAAATGCCCTCTCGTAGGCAGCGTCGTCAGAGCCCGGAGGCAGCGGCACATTGATCGTGTATCCCTTACCTACCCCAGAGCCTTTTTCGTGGGCCGCACCCGTCCCCGGATAGTGTGGAAATTGATGCACGGAAAAGTAAAGGACCGAGTCATCCCCGTAGAAGGCCTCCTGGGTGCCGTTGCCGTGGTGGACGTCCCAGTCCACGATCAGAATCCGTCTCACTCCGTGCGCGCGCTGCAGATAGCGGGCCGCCACTGCCACGTTGTTAAACAGGCAGAAGCCCATGGCGCGTGCCCGGACAGCATGGTGGCCAGGCGGCCTTACTGCGCAAAAGGCATTGTCCACCGCCCCTTGCATTATTGCATCCGCAGCCACCAGTGCGGCTCCAGCAGCCAGCTTGGCGGCTGCGAAGGAATCGCTGCAAATCTCCGTATCCGGGGAATCAATAGTTTGCTCGCCGTTGGCACAAGCCCGCTGTAGGCGTTGGACATACTCTGCCGCATGCACGGCAGCCAGCTCCTCATCTTCCGCCTTTCTGGGTTTCAGGAGGATAAGCTTCTGCAGCAGCCCGCATTCTTCGAGCCCGGAGATGATAACCTCCAGGCGCGCCGGCTGCTCCGGGTGGTAAGCACTCACTCGGTGGGCGAGAAAAAGAGGATCGTACACCAAGGCGGTCCGTGCCACCTCTACCCCTCCATGCTGCGCCTTTGATTTGCCATCACGTGCGCCTGTCTGAGCGGCTCCGGCAGGCGGTGACAGGTGACAGTCTTGAGCACGATGGCGATGGCCTCCGAGAGCGTCATGCGGTATCCAGCTGAGACGTAGACCGGGTTGCATCCGGACCGGGTGCGCACGGCCGCACCTATAGTCCGTCCATCGAGCAGGAGCGGGCTAAAGGCACCCCGCTCCTGGCCGATCTCCTCGTGCTCTCCGACTAGCCGACTCTTCGCGCACCCTACGCTGGGCAGGCCCAGGCACAATCCGATGTGGGAAGCAAGCCCCAACCCGCGAGGATGTGCTGCACCTTGTCCATCAAAAAGGGCCACATCCGGCAGGAAGGACAGTTTGGCAAAGGCCCGTAACAAGAGTGGCCCCTCGCGAAACGAGAGCAAGCCGGGCACGTACGGGAAATCTACCTCCCCGCTCGCCAGCGCGGCCTCTACCACCTGCAGGTCCGGGAGTGAGCAAACCACTACTGCGGCCCAGGCGCGTCTGTCGCCCTTGGCATACGAGACATCGCCAGCGGCCACGGTCGCGATTGGTCCTTTGCGCGGCCGCGGAAAACGAGCAAGCGCTGCAAGTTCTCTCTGCAACACCCGAGCTTGCTCCACCGTTATCGGTGCTGGACACAGCTCGTACCTAGGTGCAGGCCCAGACTGTTTTCCGCCCCGCCGTGGCGCCCCTTGCTTACCTGGGAGACCGACCTCGCTCAGGTGATTCGCTCGTCTCAGTGGCAAAAATGCCCCCTTCCTGCAGCTCATGCAGCACTCGACAGTGACTGGAAAACGCCATATCCGGAAAAGGGCCGTGCACAGGGAAAAAGCGTGCTTCCTCAGCGTCATCGCCCGCCATAAGGGAGCCCCCGACGATTTCCGCACGATAGACGATGAGTACCACCCTTACCCGGGGATCATCGTCGCCGGGGTATACCCCCACGAGTGGCCCCACACGCACCTCCAGGCCCGTCTCTTCGCGTGCCTCTCGGACTGCTGTCTCGGCAGGCGTCTCATCTATTTCCATAAAACCGGCCGGCAAACTCCATTTCCCTTGGCGTGGTGCGTACTTGCGCTTCACCAAGAGTACTTGTCCGTCGCTTACCACGAGCACCCCCACTGCGGGCACCGGGTTCTGGTAGTAGATGAAACCACACGCTTTGCACACAAGCCGCTCGCGCTCTTGCAATACCGCAGGATACAAGGGGTGACCGCATTCTGGACAAAAACGATACCTCACTTATCGCCTCTTAACCTTCAGATACGAAGCACATGAGCAGTACTTCACAAGCTCTCCCCTTTAAGAGACCGCTTGCGCCCGGCTCCACTCACCCGGGGTAGTTCAGAAGCTCCGCACCAAGTGAAATCCTTGACCCCTCAGCCTCCCGTTCCACATGAAGGACCGCCTGACCATATGCCATCTTTTCGTCTTGGAGACGATCACCTCGGCATTCTTGTCAGGTCGTTCGGCTTCGTAGTGAGCTGCAGAGCTCAGCAGGTAAGGTGGAACGCGCCCACCACCCGTTTCTTGCCCTCAAGGGAGTTGAATGTTTCTACTGCGCCCTCCGTGTGCTCGGCAACAAGCTCGATACCGAGCTCCTCAAGCAGCTTCTTCGTCTCCGGAGCCACTTTCATCAACCCGTACTTCCCCGTCCCGACGACAAGCACCTCCGGCCTATCCTCGCGCAGTACCTCCTCTATGTCGGCCGGCTGAAGCTTGTGACCCTCCTTGCGCCACCAGTTAGGGTCAAGGACCCCTGGGCGGACAAGCACGTCCCTCTCATAGGCGGTGCCATCTATGACAATTCGGCCAAAGCGGTAGCTCTCCACCTTCATACGTGGCGCACCTCCCCTCCACTGACTGCCATGCCTCCCTACGCCTTAGGCAGGCGCCTCACTTCTGCTTTTGCCGTGCGATAGGCGACGAGCTGGCTCGCGTAGAACACCAACCTGATCATGATCTTGAGGATCACAAGCACTTGAGCCAGTAGAGCTGAAAGCACTATGCCCCACCCTACATTCTGCGGGACAGCCGAGACTATCCAGAACGTGAAAAGCAGGATGGCCACACCTGCGCTCCCTATGAGCCAATAAAGTCCGAGGCACTTGCCGATATTGGTCAGCCCGAATTTGGTGGCAACCCACAAGGCCTCAGCGGAAGATTGGCGGTTCTCGTGCACCACCACCGCCTTGGCGTAGTCGAAAATCATATTGACGAAACTCAGGATAAACAAAAGGAGCGCCACGCCCAAGGCCCCCACAAAAAACGCCGCGCGCTCTGTAGTGAGACCCTCGCTTATGCTCGCCCCCAGCTTTTGCACAAGGCTACCCGCTCCCTTGTAAACCACAAAGTAGATTGCCACGCCCATAAGGACCAAACTTAGAAAACGGCCGAAGAACTGACCTCCTGTGGCAAAAACTCTGGCTGTGGAAAGCTTTTGCCGCTCTTGCGCATAAGCCCCCATTGCCGCACCGGCGAGGAATGAGTTTGCCACCAGGTACAAAAGCCCAACCAGCAAAACCAAAACCCCATGCCGCCCGAAAGCTCCCTGAAGGAAGACCTGCGCGTTTTCGAAAAACGGCCCGATGCCAATAACCTCAGGGCGAAACGTCTTTGCCAGCCCCTCCGCGTGGGCCGAGAACTCTGTCCACCAGTCGTAGTCAAAGCCGAGCAACATAGTTTCGCGCACAGTGCTGTAGGCGAAAGAACCGCGCAGCACTTGGTAAAGTGGGAACGCCAGGAGCAGCGCCAGTGACAAGTTGACCAGGTAAATGCCTACCGCCACCTTTGGCGTACCGAACACAGTCCGTAGTCCCGTTCGCAACGACTGCCAAATCTTCATGAAGGCTCCCTCTATCAAAGATGCCGCAGCATTCGTCCTCGACCCGCTGGAGCACCCATAGGCGCGCTACACGAAAAAGGCGAATACTTCAAGCAGGTGCTGCAACCACGTCATCCAGCGAACAGTCCACTTTAGGGCGGCCCCCGTCTCGGGCTCGCGGTACCTGCTGTTGTTGGTAAAGTTCACGTCCAGCAGTACCTTGTGGCTTGGGTCCACTTCTGCAGAGAGCACTTGCGCCGAGCGCTGATAGCGAAACCGCTTCCAAAGATCTCGGCCGTCCCATTGTTCCGTCAGGGTCTCGCCGTCCTCAAAGCGAACAAGCACTTCTACCGGGAAACACACCTCTCCCAATCTTTGCACCAGGACCTCAGACTCGTAGAGTTGCGAGCCAGGCTTCTGCTTTTCGCCGCCGGCCTGATAGCGGATGCCCTCTCCTGCACCGAAATAGCCCTCGGCCGGGGGCACGGCGCGGGAAGCAACCAAGGTGACGGCATAATCAAGCCGTCCTGACCCGGTGAGCATCTGGTCAAAGAACCAATCCATATTCTCAGGTACAAGTTCATTCACTACGCGGATAAAGTCCGTAGGCCGAGGATGTTTGAAGCGATAGCGCTGCGCGAAAGTGCGCAGAATTTTCGTAAACAACTCGTCCCCCAGGTAGCCCTCGAGAGTAGCAAGCATCAGCGCTGGCTTGCGGTAGGCATTGGTACTATAGCTCTGCCCATCTACGAACTCCCACCCTCGGCGGTCCATGCGGTCTGGTCTTGCTGTGAGCATAGGAGCGCGCCACCGGGTACGCATCGGCCGCTTCACTTCCCTGAACACAATGGGGATGCCAAAGTAGCGGCGCATATACAAATCATCGCCGTAGGCCGCATCTGCGCAGCGACCATCCGCGTAGGAGTTTATCCCCTCGTCCAGCCAGGGATGTTCTACCTCGTTGTTGCCCACAAGCCCGTACCACCATTGATGGCCGCACTCGTGGATCGTCAGCCACTCAGGGGTCAGCACCCCGGAAGGCACCCACCACTCGCTGCCCCCGCAGAAAAGAGTCGGGTATTCCATGCCGTCAGCGCGACTGTCCCAGGCCGGGTCCACGATGGTGATGTGCCCGTAAGGGTATGGGCCATACCACAGCCCATAGTATTTCAGAGTGTTGGCGGTGGCGCCGAAGTAGGCTTCTTCATCCTTCCTGTGCTCGGGCTGCAACAGGAGGCGCATGGTCACCGGCGGCAGCTCTGGGTGTTCGAATCGCCGCACCCTCACCAGGTAGTGAGGGCTGGCGGTCCATGCAAAATCGTGCACGCACTCCTCCACAAAGCGGTAGGTGGTGGTCCCATCGGCATTAGCCACTGAATCCCTTAGCGAGCCGGTGGCACCTACGAGAAATCGCGAAGGAACTGTAATCCGTACGTCATAGTCGCCATAGTCGGCGAAAAACTCCGTGTTGGTGTGGAACGGATGGCAGTTCCACACGCCGTCCCACAACACGCCAATCTTCGGGAACCACTGCCCCAAGAAGTAGAAATCGCCCCTATAGCCCGTTCGTGGTTGTTTGGTAGGGATTCTTGCCCTGAAGGCGATAGCTATGGCGATGGTGTGCCCGGGAGGAACAGGCCGGGGCACTCTGACTCGAAGCACAGTTTCATCCTCCCCTCCCGGCTGACCAGGTGCCCCGTAGCTGAGAAAGCCCTTCAAGTCCTCACGGCCAAACGCGTCCTCTGCAGAGATGTCCGTGACGTCTATCCAACCCCACTCTTCAGGCGAGCGAGGGCTCGTGGAGCGTTCGCTCCAGTTCAGGCCTTGCCACGACTCCACGGAAAACAAAGACCGATTGTTCTTGAACGCATTCCAGTACAGGTGAAAGTAGAGGGTATCGATATTTCTGGAGGAGGTGTTCGTCCAGGTGAGGATTTCCTTTCCCTCCAGCATGCGCTGCTGTTCATGGAGGGAAACATCGATAGAGTAGTTGGCCACTTTCTCACAATTCAATGCCTGCGAACGGGCAAAAGAGGCTCCCAGACAGACAAGTACCGGTCCCCAGAGCAGGCTTTTACGCATGTGCACGGTCTCCTGGGTTTGTGCGAACTGTCGCCAGCGCATAGGGGGTCATGGGGTGGCACCTTCCTGCCACGCATCAATGGCCTTACGAAACAGCTTGATGTGGTCGGCGGTAGTGCCGCAGCACCCGCCTATCAGCCGCGCGCCTGCGCGCAGGAGGTCGGGCACGCGCGCCGCCATGTACTCCGGCGATTCTCCGTACACGACTTTCCCCTCGCGCACTTGCGGCAGACCAGCATTGGGTTCAGCCAAGAGCGGCAGGGTGGTATGCGCGCGCATCTCCCGAATAATCGCTACCATGTCATCGATGCCGGTGCCACAATTGCTGCCCGTGGCGTCGGCCCCCGCCTCCTGCAGGCGAAGGGCAGCGGTGGCGATGTCTGTGCCCATCACCGTGCGGTAGCCACGCTTGCCAGGTTCGAACGTCATAGTGGCCACCACGGGGAGCGAACACACGGCCTTTGCCGCCCTCACGGCCAGGCACGCCTCCTCGACATCGGTCATAGTCTCTACCGCAATCAGGTCGGCGCCTCCGTCCACCAGACCTCTAATCTGTTCTTCATAGGCATCTAAGATGTCGTTCTCCGGCACCTCGCCTAGGGCGAGGAGCACCCCCGTGGACCCGACCGAGCCAGCGACGAAGGCTCTCTCACCAGCTGCTTCGCGAGCCAACTCTGCAGCCCGACGGCTCACCTCATAGGCGCGCCCTGCGAAGGGCGTATCGCGCAGGCGGAAGCGGTTCGCCCCCAGGCTATTGCTGATGACCACGTCCGCACCCGCCTCTACGTAGCCGCGGTGCGTCTTCACCACCGCCGCAGGGTTCTCGAAGAGCCACATTTCAGGCATGACTCCCACCGGCAATCCCATGGCCTGGAGCGTGGTCCCTGTGGCGCCGTCGAAAAGCAGGATCCGCCTGCTCAATTCTGCCCGAAAAGAGCGCGTCATAGGTTCCTCCGCCTATCGCTGCACAATGCGAAAGGGCAGCCCATAGCGCTCCTGAAGTTCTTTGCCCAGACGCATGGCCGCCTCTTCGCCCTCGAACCGACCTACCCAGACCAAGTAAAAGAGGTCCCTGCCCCGCTCTTTGGTTACCACCTCGCAGGCGTACCCTTCACGTGCAAGTGCCCTCACCAGCTTCTCGGCGTTCCCTCTTTCTTTAAAGGCACCCACTTGCACCCCATAAAAGGCGCGCCCTCCTGACCCGGGCTTGCCAGTGGGAGCTCGCGGGACGGAGACGGAGGCCAACTCGGAGGCCACAAGCTGGGCAAACGGTGAATCAGGGTATCTGCGCAAGAACCACTCGGCGGAATAGGCAGCAGAATCGCGATCTCCCCGCGCAAACAGACATTGGATGCGCAAATAGTGGGCGTCATCGCAAAGTGGCGAGTTCGAGTACTGTCTCGTCAGTCGGAGACAGCGCTGGGCCGCACTATGGTAGAGTCCCTGTGCCAGCTCGTACTGAATGAGCCTGAGTAGGGCCTCGTCGGCGAAAGCGCTGCTCGGAAACTCCTCAACAACCCGCTTGTAGTAGGTGACTGCGCGCGCTCCGTCGCTCTCCACCACCCCTTGCAAGAAAATCACCGTGGGATTATCAGGGAACCGCCGGACCAAGTCGGGAAGACGGCGCTTGATCTCTTCGAGACGATGGTCCTCAAGAAGAGAGTGCAAGGTTTCCGGCGTCTGGGCAAAGAGCGGAGAGGCCAGCACAACGGCGCACAAGCCGAGGAGTGCTCTCGCAAGGTGCCTTGTTCCTGCTTTTTTCGGCACGTCAGCTTTCCTGCTTCGCCTTGCTGCCAGCGGATCCACTGCCTAACGGCCGGAGACACTGCAAGCAGCGAGGACTGGGCACGCGCGAAGACCACCCGCAATATCTGCACACATAGGGTGCGTGCTGCTGTTGTAGGTGCTCCAAGACCTGCAAAGCCTGCGCTGCTGCTTCCTGGTGCCGGCCAGCCGCATGAAGGAAACGGGCGAGCTGGACTCTTGCGGCCACGTTATCGGGGTCCTTGCTCAGTGCCTGACGGCACAGGTCGACGGCGGCAATGTGGTCTCCCATTTTTGCTTTGAGCGAGGCAAGACCCAGGTAAGGCTCCGCTTCCTCAGGCGCCCGCTGAATGAGGGAAGTATATACATTCTCGATGTCGCCAAAGCCGCCGGCTTC
This sequence comes from candidate division KSB1 bacterium, assembly GCA_034506335.1. Classification (NCBI taxonomy): domain Bacteria; kingdom Pseudomonadati; species Candidatus Zhuqueibacterota bacterium. The sequence continues at coordinate 3,220 of JAPDPR010000020.1, read as the reverse complement.
ATAGAGGACGTCCTCAATCAGGTCGAAGGCAACCGAGGCGTGCTGCGGCGCCGCCGCCATCAAACGCCGCAACACTGCCAAGGCATCTCGGTAGCGCCTTTCGGCCCTGTAAGAAGAGGAAAGCTCAAGGTACGCCGCCACAGTTGTCGGATCCAGCTTGATAGCCTCCCTGAACTTGAGGCGGCCATCCCGGCCCTTGCCCTCTTCCACGAGCCGCTTGCCGCTTTGCACCCGATAGAACGCCAAAGTGGCGGCATCATCGGCGTTTTTCGCCTTCAAAAGCCGCTGGTATGCGTCAAAAGCCCCATCCCAGTCCCGCATCTGCTCGCATAAACGCGTCTTCCACTCTAAAGCCCAGGTGTCATTCTTGTCGCGCTGGAGAAGTGCCTCTACATAGGCCAACCCGCGCTCGGGCTTCTCAGAGGTAAAAAAGTCGCGGACCAGGCTCCGATGCAGGCGCTCCACCTGCTCAGGTGTCAGCCCTTCCCTTGCTTCCTGCTCTTGGTGCACCCTTATTGCGTGCTCGACTCGCCCGGTGAGGCGGAAGAGGTCCCCAATCTTGATATAGGCGTCTACAAACTCGCTGGTGCGCTCGACAATCGTGCGAAGAGCTCCAAGTGCCCGGTCATACTCTCCGCCGATGATGAGCTCAAGGGCGTGGGCATAATCCCGCCACACCTGGTCCCCCTTTTTCGCCCTGCGCCTCGTGGATGGAAAGAAAACCCCTACGCCGATAAAGAACAAGACCGTGATCACAATGGCAATAATGACAATTGTATCCATGGCAGAGGGTCTCCGGGCGATTGCCTACAGCTGTTGCTCTTCTGCTATTCCCAGGGGTTGCTCAGAGATCTCGCTTGGGGCCGCCATTCCCTCGTGGACCGAGATGTTGCGCAGCCGCCCAAGTTCTGATTGAAGTTTTGCGTTCTGCTTATCGAGACGACGTATCTCGGCGCGGAGGGCGAAGACGCGAATGAGGGAGATGATAAGCCAGGTGAGAAGTCCAGCACCATAGGACAGATACATTACCACCCAGAGGGGTAACTCGACGCTCTGCCATTTGTAGAAGCGCACCACCACTTGCAGAGTCGAGTTCTGGGTCGCCAATACGACGAGCACCAGTACCACCAGCACCGCTGCAATCCAACGAACAAACCACATGCGAGACCCTCCTCACGCTGGCGTATGGCTTTTTACGGCGAGACCCCGGCAAGAGTCGGTTCTTCCACGACGTGCCCAAACAACGTGTGTCCTTCCGCACCGGTGATAAGCACGCGCGCCAGTCGGCCCGGGCGCGCGCCCCGTCCTCGCAGTACGACAATCATGTTTCCCTCGGTGCGGCCCATGAACTGCCGTGGCGACTTCTTGCTCGGGCCTTCCACCAACACTTCCAGCACCGAGCCTACGCGCGCCCGATTCTTCTCCAACGTGATCCCCTTCTGCACCGCGATGAGTTGCTCCAGGCGGGCCTGCTTCACCTCCTCGCTCACTGTCTCCGGCAGGCGCGCAGCCGCCGTGCCCTCCCGGGGCGAATATTTGAACAAGAAAGCGGCGTCGAACCTCACTTCCTCCAGAAGGGAGCGTGTTGCGGCAAAGTCTTCCTCATCTTCTCCTGGAAACCCCACGATAACGTCGGTCGTCAGGGCAACGTCAGGCATAAGCGCACGCAAATCCTCAACTAGGCGCAGATAGTGCTCACGAGTGTAGCCGCGATTCATTGCAGCAAGAATCCTGCTGCTCCCAGACTGCACCGGCAAATGAACATGTCGACAAATCACACGATGCTCACAAATGGTGCGCGCCAGTTTCGGCGTGAGGTCTTTGGGGTGCGATGTGGCGAAGCGCACACGACAAAGTCCGGGGACCTGCGCAACCGCGGCCAACAGGTCAGCAAAGTCGTGAGCACCGTCCCAATACGAGTTTACATTTTGGCCAAGCAGGGTGACTTCCACAAATCCCTCGTCAACAAGTTGCTCCACCTCATGCAAAACCGAGCTCAGGCTGCGGCTTCGTTCCCTCCCGCGGACGTAGGGGACAACACAGTAGGAGCAGAAATTGTTACAGCCGCGCATGATCGCCACCCATGCACGGACGCCTGGTTGGCGCAATGGACGAACATCCGCATAGGTCTCAGCAGAACATGTCGCCGGTTGGGTTTCCTCGACATCTGCCCCTGCGAGCAGGCGTGCGAGCAGATCGGGAAGACGGCGGTAGTCATCAGGCCCTAAGACAAAATCCACCCCCCGCGCCTGGGACAACAACCGCGCCCGCATCCTCTCGGCCATACAGCCGATCACACCAAGCACCTGGCACCTGCCTGCGGTCTTAAGAGCACGCAGGGCACTGAGACGTCCCAACACCCGCTGTTCTGCACTCTCCCGCACGCTGCAGGTATTGACCAGGACGACGTCGGCTTGCTCAATGTACTCAATCTGCTGGTAGCCGGCTGCGCGGAGGATGCCACCGACTATCTCAGAGTCGTACTTGTTCATCTGGCAGCCGTACGTCTCGATGCAGTATGTCAGGCTTCGCTCAGGCATAGGGCCCATCACAGTAGCAATGGTCGCGCGTTCTTGTCCTCCTTGTACGACGGTCTCGACCTACCCCATTGATTCATAGGGTGGTCGCCATTGCCAACTTCAGCTCAGGCGTTCTCTCCTGATTGCTGGAAAGTACATCGGCATGGCCGGTTAGGGTACCATCATCTTCGAGGGCCTCGATCCTCACCGGCGCCACCGTGTTCTTCAACCAAGCCCCTTCTGCAGGCACGCGGACCCTGAGATAGTTGTCGCTCAGACCCATGGCCCACCCGTCTGCATGGCGTTCAAACAGGACAGGCAAGGTCTGTCCAAGGAATTGCCTTGCAAACGCCATTCGCCTTTGACTGCTCAGAGCCCGAAGCACGGTGCTCCTCTGCTCTTTCACCTGCGGAGAGACGTTATCGTGTAAGTGAGCGGCCAAAGTCTCCGGTCGGCGCGAGTAGCGAAACACGTGGAGATACGTGACTGGCGCCCTTGTCAGGATGCTTACCGTGCGCGCAAAGTCCTCCTCCGTCTCGCCCGGGTACCCTACAATCACATCGGTCCCGATAGACGCCTCAGGGAAATGCCTGTGCAGCTCCTCCACGCAAACAAGAAAATCCTCCGCCGTATATGGCCTTCGCATGGACTCCAGAATAGCGTCGCTTCCGCTCTGGAGTGGGATGTGGAAGTGGCGGCAG
>JAPDPR010000019.1 GCA_034506335.1 candidate division KSB1 bacterium | reverse complement strand
GGAGCTCCTCACGACTGCCACGGACGGCCACCAGCATGTCCCACATCACCTCGAACGCGTCCACCGCGAAGGTGCCGGTGACGATGGGCTTGCGCCCGTGCAACAGGGCGATATACAGCCGGTAGCGGTCAGCAATGGCTCCAGGCACGTCCCCGGGAATGAGGCCAGTGCTTTGCGCCGCAAGGTGCGGCAGACTGTCGGTGAGGCGCGCCAGGGCCACGAGGTCGGCAGTGACCGGCGTGCGCTCCTTTTGCGTCTTCCAGTCCAGGATGGTCAAAGCCGCCGAGCCCGGGTCAAAGTGCACGCGATCAGCTTCAAGCTGCATGGCCGGCTCGCCCGCGCGGTCGTAGATGGTGATTGCCTTTGGCGCTGAAGCAATGGATTGTTCCACCAGACCCCGAGGAATCTTGATTTGCGAAGAGCCCGGTTCGCTTCTTGCGCCCGCGTCCGTGAGCAGGCGCCTCCCCTCTTCGTGCTCCACCATCACCCCCACTTTCTCCAGCACATCCATCGCCTCATCAATCACGCGCCTGACAAGCTGCTCGCTGATGATCGAAATGAATGGACGCTGTTCCATGTTGTCAGCCCCTCGTGTTTGTTGCATTCCTGTTGTTTCCTAGGAGCGAACCGTTTTCCTGGAAGCACGTGAGAGCGCGCAGAGTACACTGCCCACGCAGAGGCGCCGCCATGGAGACCCTATCGTCGAGTGTTTTCGCCGAAGACGGTTTCCCTGGAGTTCCGTTGGAGAAGATGACACTGGCCCGCAGAAGCCGTAACGACGCCTTTCTGGTGACTGTGGAGCTGCGTTGCGGCTCCATTCTACCCGGACAAACAGGCGTCTCCAGAACACGTGCGGCTTTGCTCAGTGAGACTCGTGCGATCGAAGCCATTTCTGTATTCGCGGAATGCGCAGCGGTTGCCCGTGTCTATTTCGGAAGCTTCTCACCGCGAGCGCAAAAAGAAAAATACCCACGCTACGAAGCTCACCTGAAATCCACCATAGGCTATCGCGGCGTAGCGGTCAAAACGACAGGCCTCATCGTAGTAACGATTCATCTCTTTTGGCGAACTGGCGCGCAGGTAGGATTCGTACCGCTCGTCAGCCGTGTTCTTGAAGTACATGGAGGCAGCGCCAGATGTTACCGCAGTGCCGAGAAAGACCCATGAAAGCGTGGCATCCCTCTTCTTGTGGGGTACCACTCGTTTTCTCACCCTGATTGCACGGCGGAGCGTGTCGCCTGCTGCCGGCAGTAGACTGTGCTCGCGCCCTTTGGCTGCCGATGACCAGAAGCTCGGAGTCAGTGAATCCTCTGTGGGCGGGCAGGGATACAGACTCTCTGGAAGAAAGACGACAGGGCGGGCAAGGGGATGTAAAGCCGACATGCTGTCCTGACACTGTGTTCCCTGAAACGGTCGCGGCGTACCGCTCAATGGGTGGCTACAGGCCACAATCATCGCAACGGCGCACACCATTGCTGGCCGGGACGAGTGTAAGCGAAAGCGGAAGACACTCATGGGGAGATCTTTTTGCGAAAGGCCAAGACGCGACTCCCCTCGGCGGCTACCACCAATGTCTTGCCGGTCACCAGAGGGGACGTTCGCACCCGACCGCCCGTGTCGTACTTCCACAGCTCGCGGCCCGTTTCCACGTCAATCGCGTAGATGTGCTGATCCAGAGAGCCCACGAACACCACGGAGCCTGCCACCACCGGAGGCGTGCTAATGATGCTCTTGGCCTGGAAACGCCAGCGCTCCACGCCACTGCGGAGCATCACGCAATAGAGAAAGTGGTCGCTGCTTCCGAAAAGCACCGTGGAGTCAGTAACGCAGGCGCCTTCCCTGATGGCGCCTGCTGTGGGGAACACCCAACGGACCAGACCTGAGTCCAGCGAGAGCGCATAGAAGGTCCGGTCCGTTGAGCCTACGAATACCATTCCGTGGCCCACTGCTGCCGGTGCCACCACCGCCGCTCCGGTCCGGTATTGCCAGAGCACATGGCCGGTGCGGACATCCACGGCGCGCACCCTGCCGTCATCGCCGCCGAGCACGATTTTTTCGTCGCCGTAGGCAGGTGTTGCGCGAAGGCGGTCCTCGCATTGCAAAGTCCACAACGTGGTGCCGGTGCGCAGCTCATAGGCAACCAGCCGCTTCTCCTCGGCCGCCACGATCAGGCGACCGTCGGCAATGAGCGGTTCCGTCTCGATGCTACCGGGAGTTGCTGACCAGAGCACAGAGCCATCTCTGAGGTTGTGCACGCTCAGACTCGGAGCCCCATGGCGCCTTGCGACGACTAACACGTCTTCGCAGAGGGCGCATGTTATCTCATAGCCAGGTCGGAACTTCTTTCGTGCCCGATTTTTCCCAGAGACCGCGTCCAGAATGACCACATGTCCGTCGCGAGTGGGACAGACGACGTATTGGCCTGCGCTAAGGAGCGTCTTGCCGGCGCTTGCGGTTCCCTTCTTTTGCCAGACGAGTTCCAGCGGAGGGGCGACTCCGGCTGGGGCAAGATTGGTCCGCTGCGGTGTGCCACCGAACTGTAGCCAGGAGGCCTCGCCTCGGGCGACAAACTCTGGCAGCACCAGGCGCGCGCAGCCGCCTGCTGCCACGGCCGCAACCACAAGCATAGGGCGGATAACTGCCCAGCCGCGCCTAAAAGTCCCAACCGAAGAAAAATTGTGTGAACCAGTGGTCGTCAACATCGATGTCCTTGAAACTGCGAATGTGCGACAGGTCGCGCACAGTGAATTTGCGCCCCCCATCCAGACGCAAGACCAGCACACCGCCGATGCGCCAGCGCACGCCAAACCCGGCACTTCCCAAAAGGCCGTCAAACTCCTCGTCCCAACCGTTGCCCACGTCGAGGAACATGGCACCCCGGATGGCATTGAGCGCCAGCCCTCCGATGGGGAACTTGACAAAGAAACGATCGATGAAGGGGAAGCGGAGCTCGTTGCTCACTAACGCCAGCTTGGTTCCCCAGATGCGCCACAAAGGATAGCCGCGTAGGTCCCAACTGCCGCCCATGAAGAAGGGCGTGGCCTCTCTGCCGGTGTTCATCATCGTCATCAGACGCACTGCATGGGTCACGCTGCGGCTGATGCGGAAGTACCGGCGGTAGTCCACGATGACAGTGAGAAAGTTCACCTTCGAGCGGTACACGTCCAAGGTATTGCCCAAGGTAATGTTGTAGCGCTCGCCGTCCACCGGGCCGGTGGGGCCCCAGAGGGAGTTGTCTTTCACGAACGACACGATATTGGAGACCAGCACCGCTTTCCGTCGGCGACCGAAGATATACCAGTCCTTGTCCGAGTAGCGCACGTTGAGACTCGCCTCGAAACGCTGAAAGACCGAGAAGGGGTAGCTCACCGCCGCGAAACCACCGGCTCGCCGCTCCCAAAAGTAAAAGTCATACAGCGAGTAGTAACGGCCGGCAAAGTGATAGAGCCCTACGGCAAAGTTGGTACGATGGGTGAGGTCAAGTCTTGTAACCGCTATGTTGAAACTTTCCAAAAACTCGTCGCGTGTCCGGGCGTTGTTGTAGATGAGAAAGTAGTACTGTGAATTACCCAGCATGTCTGTAATCGCTAACTGTGCCCCACCCGCAGTGCCGTAGATGGGGTCCTGCGTCACGGCGCTTTGTGCCACGTCCAGGTCGAATTTGGGGCGGTACTTGACCGCTTTGCTGGTGATGTCGCCGCGCACCTGCTGGGCGATCCACGGCGAGGTAGAACACGGGACGCTATCTGCAGCCACCGCAGTACATGCTTCCAACTTTCTCAGCACATCCTCCAGCAGGCGTAGGCGAAAGCTAAAGTTTTCAAATGCCGAGAATATGACCTGCCCGGCATCGGTCCATGTGGGGTCGAAGGCGCCGGTAGTGAAGAAGGTCAACTGCCGCAGCTCGTCCAACTGATTGGTGCGGGAAAGGTCTTGTTCCACCCTCGTTGAGATGGTGGCCTCGGCCAGAAGCCTTTTCGTTTCCCTTCCGCCTGCGCGTACCACCCAAATGTTGTAGGCCCCATCGCGATCCGAGGTAAAGCTCAGATAGCGACCATCCGGCGACCAGGCGGGCGCAAGGTCATTATGGGGAGCGCACGTGGCGGGCTCGATAGTCCCCGCCTGTACGTCCAGCAGAAAGAGATTGTAAAAACCCTGCTCTCCAAACGGCGAACGATCGCTGCTAAATGCGATAACTCTGCCGTCTGGCGACCACGCGGGGTCGCGATCGTCGAACAGATCGTCCGTCAACTGCTCAGCGACCTCGCGTTCTACATCAACAAGGTAGAGGTCACTTTGCCCGCCGAAGTTCAATCCCGTGAGGACAATCTGTTTGCCATCTGGTGACCAGGAGGGGGAGTAGAGCGAAACCAGCGAGTCGAACCGGACCTGCTTTACCATCGCCCGATGCTCGATGTCGTAAATGTTGAGCACATCGGTTGCCCCGCTCCGGCTGACAAAGGCGAGCAGGCCGTCCGAGGTGACGTCGATCTTGCTCTGCAGCACATGAAAGCTCTCGAACTCTGATGTGCGCTCACCCTTGATCAACACCTCCGCCTTGGCCGGCGCCTCACCACCGGTGAGTTTCTGTAAGTAAATATTCGAATAGCCCATCCGATTAGACACAAACAGTACCCATCCACAGTCGGCCCGGCGGTAAAATACCGGCTTGGTGTCGATCCCCTCCCGTGTGACCATCGTGGTAGCCATCTCCGGAGAGTCCAGGCGTTCCAGCAGGGGGTAGGTCCGCTTTTTGAGCGCGTAGAGCCACTGTTTGTCGAACTGCTGTACATCCACACCCAGCGTGACCTTCAACACATCAGCAAAGCGCTCTTCCTTCCAGCTATTCTCGATGAGGCGGATAATCTTCTCTTGGCCGAAGGTCTCATCGATGTACTTGATGATCGCCTGCCCCTCCTTGTACATGAGGAACGAGCCGTAGATTTGGTAGATTTGGCCGAGGGGAACAAGATATCCATTCAGTACGCCGTCACGGATGAACATCTCTGCCTGGGAGTCCCAGCCAGTTGACCAGTACTCAGCCAGGCCCTCGACAAACCATAGGGGCAGGTCCGGGGGCGTGATCTTGCCGCGTTCCTTGAACACACTTGTCAGCTTGCTGTAGGTGAACACGTGTACCAGCTCGTGGCGGATCACGTGCTTGAACTCGGTGATGGAGCCGTTCGCCGGCACCACCACCCTCCCTTTGAGGAACTCAAAAAAGCCACCTACGCCCTCCGGCACGAGGTACGGCGTGGTGTTGGTCTGCTGAAAGTGAGCATGACTGGCGTAGAAAATCAGGGGGATCCGGCGGTTGATGTTGTGGTCAAACTTTTCTTCCAGCACCCGGTATGACTCTTCGGCATAGGCTGCGCCGATTTCGGCCAGTTGCCGCATCTCCGGATAGAAGTAGATGTCGAAATGCTCTGTTTGCAGCACGAGCCAACGAAAGTTGTCGTACTGTACCTTGTTGCGGCCAAAGTAGTATTGCCCACTGAGCTCATCAGTGAGCGACATGAGGCACACGCCGAGAAGGACCGCAAAGGAGATCTTGTTGACAAGATGTCGCATGTTCTCCGTCGCAAAATCTTGTCCTTTGCTCTTTATGGGGTATTGTCAATGTACAAAAAAAGCCGTTTCCAGTCAAACAAAAAGATGAACCAAGCGAGTTCACGTGCAGGTTGGGGTATGGGGGCAGACGCGAGGGTTCTAGTGGTCACGGAGCGGGAAGTACAGGGTGAAGGTGCTCCCCTTGCCCGGTGTGCTCTCCACATCGATCCAGCCGCCGTGGCCCTGTACCAGTTTCTGAGTCACGGTCAAACCGAGGCCGCTTCCCGTGGGCTTGGTGGTGTAGAAGGGCTCAAACACTCGTCGCGGGTCTCCGCTAATGCCATGGCCAGTATCGCGAACCTCAATACGCACGGCGGGACCACGCCGAGTTGCGGTGGTGGTGGCCTTGAGTTCCACCCTCCCGCCCGCGGGAGTGGCCTGCAGCGCGTTTAGAAGCACATTAAGGAGCACCTGATGCAATGCATCCTGATCAAAGGCAAAAGGGGGGAGGTTTTCATCAAGGTGGCTCTGCAGGGTCACGCCCGCCGCGGAGAATTGCGGCTGCAACCTGGCAATGGTGCTGGCGATCACCTCCGAGGCTGAACGGCGCTCCAGAACCAGCCGCGGCCCTCTCGACAGGACCAAAAGGTCGTCCACCATTCGGTTCAGTCGGGCCACTTCCTGGGGGATGAAGTCAAAAAGCTCATCATGCCCGCCGGCAGTGCTGTAGCGCTGCTTGAGCACATCGGCGGTGCTTTTGATTATTCCCAACGGATTGCGGATCTCGTGCGCAACTGTGGCGGCCATCTGTCCGATGGTGGCCAGCCGCTCGGCCTGACGGAGTGAGGCTTCAGTGTGCAAGAAGAGTGCTAAAGCCCAGAGGAGGAAGGCGCTCAGCACAAAGAGGAGCAGAGCGCTGGCGAGAAGGCCTAGGAGACGCGCACGCTCGTATCCGCGCAGCACTTCGAAGAACCCCGCACTGGCCTCGACCACCAACAGGGCGACCGTCTCGCCAGAGGAGTCGTGGAGAGGCGCGTAAGCTAACTTGAATCGGTGGCCCCCCAGCTGGCGAAGGGGCCCGGCTGTGACAGAGCCCGACCACGCACGCTCCACGGAGGTGCTGTCAGCCTCTAGGTAGTGGAGAGGCTCGCCAGGACCCACGTAACCCTGCGAGCTGGCCACGATGCGATACCCTGCGTCCACAATGTGCACAGCCTGGAGTTGGGCATCACGGGAAAGGCGCAGTAGCTCCAGTGCCAGCAACGTGCGGTCTTCGCCTCTGAGGTAGTCCAAGCCCTCTCGGTCAAGAGTGCGCGCAGAAGTACGGGCAATTGTTTCCAGACGCCGGCCCAGTTCAGCATCTAGGTAGTGGCGCATGCGACTCACAAAGAGCCAGTTGATGGCATTGAGAGCCGCGAGCACTACTACCACTGCGCCTAACACCGCCCCCACAAACACGCGCCGCCGGCGAATGGATGCACGCAGTTCCGCACCGCTCTCGTTCATGCTCTGCGCGACCGCTCCGTTTTTTCCCCGAAGAGAGCCAGCCATTCAGCCAGTTCCGCCTCGCTCATCTCCCCGTTGAACTTGTTGTCAACCAGGTCATCGGCTTGCCTGCTCTTGGTCACCAGCTGGAGGAACCGGCGCGGGGAGAGAACCGAAGCACCGCGTTCCCTTGCCACTGCTGCCAGCCGCTTGTCCGCCGTGACCAGCGTCACGCTCCGAGGGTGGGCATCTGCCCTAAGCAGCTTCTCGATGACTGCATCCCCGGACTCCGGGGGGTGGGAGAAGACAAGGCGCAGGCGTGGCAACAGCGCCGTGCCAGTGCTGGAGGGATGCACCTCAGCGCCATCAAACACCACTACGATCTCGACCTTGTGGGTGTTCAGGTACGCTGCCAGACGGTGGAGCAGCGCCTGCCGCGCCGCTTCCAGCTCGTGAGCCAACAGCGCAGCGAGCTCCTGGGATGCATGGATCACATTGTAGCCATCAACCACTATCCTGGGCATGGTCATGCTCAACCCCTCCATTTGTCTCATGACCGGTCGTCTCGTGGCGGAGGCGGTGTTCCTGGGTGCGGCGTCCATCCAGAATGTGGAGGACGCGCCACTGGTGCCGCACTAACTCGTCGGCGATGAAGCGACGGTGGCAGCGGAAAAAGAGGGCTTCGGAGCACACTACGGCCGTGGGCATCCCCCGGGCCAACTCCATCAGGGTGTTCAGCCCGGCCAAAAAGGGCGCGGTGTGCATGTAACCCTCGTAGCCCCCGCTCCTGAATCCCCCGAGGGTATCTCCGAGCCACCGATAGTCGATGCCTTGGCCCTTGAGCGCAGAGGCAAGTTCTTCCCGGCAGAAGTGCGGGTATCTGCGCGAGGTGGGAAAGCGGCGCACATCCACCACCCGTGCGATGCCATGCGCCCGCAGGCGAGCCAGAAACTCCTCGCTGCTGAGCGTGGAGTGGCCGATGGTGTAGATGGTGGGCATTTCTGCCTGCTTGTGGGCCAAAGCCTGCACGACTGCGGTGAAGACATCCTCCACCTGAATCGCCTCCATGCAGCGGAGCTCTGCGCAAAAGTCGCGGTGGCAGCGGCTGCAGGCGAGCTCCTTGTGCACAACCCGGTGCCCGGCCTCCTCGGCGTAAGGAAACCAGATTTCCGGTTCACCAGGGCCGAATACGCCCACTGTAGGCACGCCCAGGGCTGGCCCCAGGTGCAGCACGCCACAGTCATTTGCCACAAGGACCTGGGCGCGCTTGACGACGGCCATTACGTGGCGGATGGGCATTACCCCGAGCACGATAGCTTCCCGTGCGATGGAGGCAACACCTTGAGCAAGCTCCTCTTCGCCTGGGCCCACGGTGATCAGCACCCGTATGCCAAGCTCCTTCACGAGGCGTCGGGCCAGCTCTCCGAATCGATCTGGAAACCAGCGTTTCGCAGGCCATGATGCTCCGGGGTGCATAACGAGGAGACGTTCGCCGGGGGCGATCCCTTTTGCTTTCAAGAACTCCTTGGCCCAGTGGTCCTCTTCTGCCGAAGTAACCAGGCAGGTCTGCATGCCGGCCACAGACAGACCCAGCGCGCCGAGCACCTGCAGGTGAAACTCGATGGCGGTCATGGGGCGCGGCTCGCGTCTCACCACCGTGGTGTAGAGGAGGCGGCGGCCGCGGTAGTCAAAACCTACTCGCTGAGCTGCGCCGCTTAGCCAAAGCAGAAGAGCCGAGCGTGGATTGCCCAAAAGGTCGATGGCGAGGTCAAAGTGCTGACAACGAAGCGAGCGTACCAGGCCGATCTGCGCGCCTAAGGTGCCTTGGCGTTCGAGCTCAATGAGCTCGTCCACATCCGGATGGTGGGCTAAGACCTGCACAAAAGGGGCCTCGGCGAGGTAAGAAATCCTTGCCTGAGGGAACGCCCGCCGCAGCGCCCGCAGCAGGGGAGTAGTCAGCACGATGTCGCCCATGAACCGCAATCGGCTGACCAGAATGCGTTGGAACTGGTGTGCGCTCAAGGGTTCTACTTGGTCTTCATCTCAAACACCCCGTCCCAGTCGGGCGGAGGTGGATTCTGTCGAAACAACGTGCACCGCTGACAATACACCTGTGCGGGACCATCCTCCGGCTCCAACGCCAGAGCCGCCTGGAAAAGGGCGAGGGCCTCGTCCCAACGCCGATCGCGGTAGGCCTGGAGTCCCTCGGCAAAGAGCTGCAAGGCCTGGTGGCGCGTGGCGCACAGCTCGTCCTCGTGCTCTGCCACCAGCTCATATACGCGCACTGGCAGCGCCTTGCCCTTGACGCGGATGAAGTCGAGTTCGCGGGTTACAAATTGTCCGTTCAAGAGTTCGTGCGTAAAGGCGCTGATCATGATGCTGGTCCCGTATGCCTTATTGGCGCCTTCAAGCCGCGAGGCGAGGTTCACGCTGTCGCCGATCACGGTGTAGTCAAAGCGCTGCTCGCCGCCGATGTTACCGGCAATCATCGGCCCGGAATTGATGCCGATGCGCGCGTGAAATTGCGGCTTGCCCTCTGCCTGCCACTTTGGGCGCAGCTCACTGAGCCGCCGCTGCATCTCCAACGCGGCGCGACAGGCAAAGACGGCGTGACCGTCTATGGGCACCGGCACGCCAAACACGGCCATGATGGCATCGCCCTCGTACTTGTCCAGGAATCCCTGATGGGCAAACACAATCGCGGTCATCGCCGACAGGTACTCGTTGAGGTGCGCCACCAGCTCCTCAGGGCTCAGCCCCTCCGACACAGAAGTGAAATCCTTGATGTCGGAGAAAAAGGCCGTGGCCATGCGCCGTTCGCCCCCAAGTTTCAACATTTGCGGGTTCTTGATGAGCTCATCCACCACGGAGGCGGAAAGGTAGTATTGGAACATGCCTTTGATCTTGCGCTTGCTCCGTTCCTCTTCCACGTAGCGGAAGATAAAGACCCCAAGGTAACTGAACAGCAGAGTGAGCATGGGCCGAACCATTTCCACCCAGATGGCGGAGCGCGCAAAGAGCTGGAAGTTCACGACGAGGAAAGCGGCGCCAAGCAGGAGCACGAGTGGTCCACTCAGCCAGGGCCGCAGATACATGGCCATCATTGCCACGGCCACTGCCAGCACCGCCGCCAGCAGGTAGATAGCCACTTTGCCGGGGCGGTTGATGAACTGCTGGTGCAGGATGTTGTGAATGATGGTCGCGTGGATCTCTACGCCCGGGAATGCCCCTTGAAACGGCACTGGCCGGATGTCCGCTAAACCGGCCGCTGAAGTCCCGACCAGCACTATGCGCCCTTCAAAAATCTCAGCTGGCACGCGCTCCATGAGCACATCATAGTAGGAAACGTACCGGAAGGTCCCCATTGTACCCAGGTAGTTGATAAGCATGCGGCCGCGGCTGTCCACCGGAAGCACCACGCGCTGACCAGGTGACTGGGGTGGGGAGAGTACGATGCGCTTGCCAGGCTCCAATCTGATGTGCTCAGGCGAAAGGTTGAGCAGGCCGCGAATGATGGCCAACGAGAGGGCCGGATATTGCCTGCCTGCAAAGGTGATGAACATCGGCATGCGCCGAATCACGCTGTCGTCGTCTGGGGTGAAATTGACAAAGCCGATGCCAGCAGCTGCGTTGTATAGGCGAACGATCTTGCCATCCATCCGTTCCGCCGAGGGAAGGCGGGTAGTCGTGCGGGGCGGGAAGGCAAAGGAGAACCGCTCGGCCTGGAAGCCAGGGGGCGGGGCATCCATGGCATAAAGGAAGATGTCAGGGTCTGCGGCGGAAAAGGCCATGGCATGGTACACCACATCCGCACGTGAGGTGGCGGCCGTAAGGGAGTCGTCAACCATAGGATCGCGGCTTGGCTCCATGAACAGGACGTCAAAGCCTATGGCCAACGCTTTGCCAGAGGTGAGATAGTCGATGACCTTCGCGTGGTAGGTGCGCGGCCACTGGCTAAAAGGGCCGAGTTTTTCCAGGCTGCGGTCGTCAATGTCCACGATCACAATGTCTTCCAGTGCCGCACCTGCCCTCTGGGAAGCCAATCGGCTCAACCGCTGGGCATAACGCCAATCAAGCGTCTTAGCTTCGAAACCCTCGAAAATGCGCTTTAGGGGGAGCTCGGTTACCAGGCCTGTAGCTCCCGCAGCCACCAGCCCGAGCAAACAAGCGATTACTGTCTTGGGGAACGTCCCTTTCATCGTCTCGTCGATGAAATGTGGTCAATGGTGCCCGCTACCTGGGCGGGCACGCGTGCGGCGTCCATGGCATATGGCCAACCTTGCCTAAAGATGTGCCCGATTCGCAGCGCACCATGCCCAGCACGAAAGGGTCACCCTGTTTACGCTGGCGCCCGTACAAAGCCCTCGAAGACTACCTCTACGTCCCCGGTGAGGGTTACTTCCTGCAGGGTCCTGTCAAAGCTCACCTGCAGCACCCCGCCTGGAACCTCTACCGCAAGGGGTGAAACGCAGCCACGGCGCAGATGTGCCACTATGGAAGCCGCAACCGCGCCCGTACCGCACGCGAGGGTCTCGTCTTCTACTCCACGCTCATAGGTGCGCATGCGGAGGGTGTTTCGGTCCAGAACTTGCACAAAATCCACGTTCGCCCCCCGGGGGGCAAAGGCGGGGTGGTGCCGGTATTTCCGCCCAAGACCCACGACGTCGAGCCCCTGCACGTCCTGGGCGAAAAGCACGTAGTGCGGCACCCCCGTGTCGATAAACCCGCCTTCATCCAGAAAATGTTCCTCGGGCAGGCAGAGCGCAAACCGAGGCGGCGCAGGTGGCACAAAGTACGTGGTGACCCGTGAGCCATCCACCCTTGCGGTGTAGACTTTGCCACCGATCTCGAAGCGCACCGGCGATTGGGCAATCCCCTCGACATGCGCGAAAAAGGCCACGGCGCGGGAGCCATTCCCGCACATCTCCGCAATACTGCCGTCAGAGTTGATGTGCACATAGCAAAAGTCGGCAGTGGCGCTCCGCTGAACCAGGATCACACCGTCTGCCCCCACACCGACGCGGCGTTGACATAGCCAGCTGCACCATTGAAGGTGGCGGACAACGTCCACGTGCCCGTTGCGATTGTCGAAAACGACAAAGTCATTGCCTGTGGCGGAGATCTTTACGAAGCGCAAGGGGAAAGCCGCCGAGGGACGCTTCGCCGTCGACCGTGAGTGGTTTGTTTGGCCTCTCTTCATGTTGCGTGCACACTGTCAATGGGAGCCAGAGTACCGGCCGCAGCGTTGTTGGTGCTTGGCGGGGATTGCCCGGCCCTGGTTTCTTTCTACCACTGGCGTTGGCGAATCAGTTCGTGAGCTACGCCGTTCACCAGCACCTCGGCAGGTTTCATGCGCTGGTTGTAGGTGCTGGCCAACACGTACCCATATGCACCTGCGGTCATGATGGCCACCAGATCTCCTCGCTGCAGGCGTGGCACTTGGCGGTCCTTGGCGAAAAAGTCCCCGGATTCGCACACTGGTCCCACGACGTCCGCCACCACCGTGTCACCCCCGCGCCGCAACACCGGTAGGACCTCGTGATGTGCGCCGTACAGCGCGGGCCTGATCAAGTCGTTCATCGCCGCATCGACGACTACAAAGTGCTTGCCCCGACTCTCCTTGGTGTAAAGCACGCGCGTCAGCAAGGCGCCATTGGGGCCGACAATGGCCCGCCCGGGCTCGATGAAAAGCTCGCACCCCGTGGGGGCGACTATAGGCACCACTTCGGCAGCTATCTCCTCCGGGTCTATGCACAGCGGTCCGCCCTGCTCGGCGAGCACGCGCGTATAGTCGACGCCAATACCGCCGCCGATGTCGATGTGAGCCACATGGAGCCCTTGCGCCCGCAATTGATTGACAAAGCCGGCCAGCGCTTCGGCGTTCTTGCGGAAGGGCAGCGTCTTCTTGATCATCGAACCTACATGCGCGTGCACTCCCACCAACCTCAGATTGGGTTGAGCTGCGGTCCACAGGCAGCACTCGTAAGCCTCCTCGAGCGGGATGCCGAATTTGTTGACTTTCCTGCCGGTGGTCAAGTAGGGGTGCCCTTCAATATCCACGTCCGGGTTGATGCGGATAGCAACAGGCGCTGGTTTCCCCAGCGTCCGCGCCAACTCCGCAGTCACCTCCAGTTCCTGGCGTGATTCAACGTTGAGGGCGGCAATGCCCGCGCTTATGGCGGCGGTAATTTCCGGGTTGGTCTTGCCAACGCCAGCAAAAACCGTTTTATGCATGGGAAAGCCAGTTTGCTGCGCAAGCTGAAGCTCGCCGCCGGACACCACGTCCGCTCCTGCGCCTGCCGCGGCCAGCATGCGCAGCACATGGGGGTTTGCATTCGCCTTCAGGGCATAGCAGACCGTGTGCGGGATGCCTGCAAAGGCGCCCTCAATCGCCGCGAAGGCGCTAAGCATACCGTTCTGGCTGTAGACATACAGGGGCGTGCCGTAGCGTTCCCCCAGGTCCTCCAAACTGACCCCCTCACAGCGAAGCACTCCATCCTGGTAAGAGAAGGGAATCGTTGGTTGCATGTCACCTCTCGACTTGGGGCATCGTGCGCCATTTCCAGCGCGGGAGCCCGATGTCATTGCCTACATTGGGCCACCTGGAGCGTACTTGAATGGAGTCGGGGAGCACCACGAACCGCTCTGCCGGCACGAAAGGTACAGCCGAGCCCAGCGAGTAGCGGCCGTTGTGGTCTTCGTCCCTATAGCATTCCAGCTGGTAGACTCCTGGCAATAGGCCACCAATTTCGTAGGGTCCTGGGCCTGCAATCGTGACCTCGCGGCGCACGCCCTGCGGGCGCACTTGCACCGCCGCAATCACGACTGGCCCCGTTGCCTCGCTCTCCTCGTCATTGACTGTGCCAGCAATAGAGGAGAGCGTGTCGCAATTCATGGTCCAGAGCGTGATCCGCACACTGTCCTGCCTGAGCGGCAAACCGCTCATGTCGCGCGCCAGGGCGCCGACGATCCTTACCCGGTACTGGCGTCGACTGGCGAGTGGCAGCAAGGGGCTGAAGATGCAGTGCGCAGGGGTGGACCACTGCAGCGCGCCAGGGATCGAGGAACCAGCGCTGTCGACGAAGGAGATGGCCGTAGTGGTGCGACTTGTGTCCATCGCTTCGCTGAAGAGGATGTCTAAACTGAGCGCGCACGGCACCGCTCGTGCGCTATCTGCGGGCACGGTTTTTACCACTGCTGGGCGCAGCGTGTCCGGAGAGGTGTTGCCGGAAAACTCCGCACTGAGCCCCAGCGCGGGCAGCCCGTGTTCGTCTCGGACCTCGTGCACCGTCACCTTGTAGCGGTCCCCGCGCAGGCCTGAAGTCAGCAAGTGGACAAAACTCCGGCGTTCGGCATCGAGGTAGGCAGTCAGGACCCGCACCGTGTCCGTGGTCTCTAGTGCCACGATTGTGAAATTGTCTGGGATGCTTACCGGCCGGGGGAGCACCGGCTCGCTGAAACGGAGGTGGAGGTGGCGATTGTCTGAGGCACCGGCCGACTCTAAGCGCGGTGGGGTAGTATCGCGTACCGCCACGCGCATGTGACAGCCAGTGAACACAGGCGAAAGGGCACTCAATTGCACATCCCCAGGTGCCACGCCCAGCGCATCGTATTCCGGATCGTAGCGGCCGTTGGCGTCGCGGTCGCGCACAGCAAAGACCCGGTAGCTGCCAGGGGCCATCGCCCGAAGTGCAAAGGCCCCGGTGGCGTCGCATTGCGTGACATAGTCGGCCGGCGCCAAAGAGGGGTTCGGCTCCTTTGCTACCGCCAGGTCATAAGCCCAAATCGCTGTCCCTGCAAGCCCGCCTTCGCCATAGACTCTTCCCTCCACGGCACAACTGTCCAAAGAGTCGCCCGTGGAAAAGGCCAGGGAGAACGCCTGTCTGAGCCGGTTGTTGCGCAGGTCTCGCGCCTCGGTGCCCACCGTGACTACATAAGTGCGCTCCACGCGCAGTGGCTCACTGAAGGTGATAACCAGCGTCCGCCGGCGCCAGCGCAGCGATGGCTTGCCTGCGGGCCGGGGTGTGATGAACAGCGCCTGCTCCACGGACTGGCGCTGGACCCTCTCGCTAAACGTGAGCATCACCTTGGTCGTAGGCGGCACGTGCACGGCGCCAGGCAACGGAGACGTGGAGACCACCTCCGGCGGCGTCTTGTCTTCAGGCCCGCCAGGGGGAAATCCCTGGCGCGCACAGCCCAGCCCCAAGAGGAGGCTCATCATAAGACTCTGGATGGCAGTACCACATCGACTCCGCATGACTCCATAAAATAGCCAAATGCGGGCAGAAATACAACCATTTTGTTTTCGTAGTCAAACTTGCCGCCACGGCGTTGTTGTACTCTTATCGCACCGAGAAAAGAGGTGGTTTTTCCAGGCGAATTTCATATCTTTGCAGAGCGAAAGGAGCAAGAGAGATGCGCAGGACGCGATGGGTTATTGTCGGATTGTTCGCCACTATTGCAGCGCGCGGGCTGGCAGGCACTCTCCCGCAACCGGAGCGAACAGTCCGTGTCACTCCGGATGTGGTGTACAGGATCTATCGGTTATCGGCTCCGCGCGCGGTGGTCCATGTGCTTGAGGTGAGCCTTAAGGGTACGGTAGAGCTCGCGGCGGTCAAACCGGGAATTCGCCTCACCTCGTGTGCCCCGCTCAGCGAAATGCTCAAGGCGGCAGGGCAGAGGGTCATTGCCGGGGTTAACGGCGACTTTTTTTCTGAGGTCGGTGCTCCCATTGGGCCACATGTCTGTGATGGCGACGTGGTGAAGAGCGGGCCCACAAGACCGGTGATAGGCATGACCAGTTCTGGCGAAATTTTCCTTACGGTGGATCGACTGCAAGCGGACGTCCAGTTCCCAAGAGGCGAGGTGATGCAGGTGAGCGGCTTCAACCGCGCACGCAGCACCGATGAACTCATTGTGTTCAACCGCTGGTTCGGAAGGACGACCCGCACCAACAGATGGGGCGTCGAGGTGACCCTCGCCGCGCTCGTGTCGCCGCAGGGAAGCGGCCCCCTCCTGACAGTGGTCACCAGGGTTGACACCGTGGGCAACTCCATTATCCCTCCGGGCGGGATGGTTCTGTCTGGCCATGGGCGCGCTGGCCAGGCTTTGCGACAGGCTTGCAGGGTGCAGGATACCCTACGTCTATCGGTGGCACTGTCCTCGGCGAAAGGGACCGTGCGGTGGCTCGTTAGCGGCGGTCCTCTACTGCTGCGCGAGGGACGCGTGGCTTTTGAGGAAATTGCCTCCTGGGGCAATGGGGGCTTTGCCCTTGGGCGGCATCCGCGTACTGCCGCTGGGCTTTCCGCCGACCGTAGCACGGCCTATCTGGTCACGGTGGACGGCAGGCAGCCCGGATACAGCGAAGGGATGAGCCTGGTAGAACTGGCAGAGTTCTTGGTGGATTTGGGTGCATTTCTGGCTATCAATTTCGATGGGGGCGGCAGCACCACAATGGTCATCCAAGGCAAGGTGGTCAATCGGCCGGCAGGCGACGGCCAGGAACGACCGGTCTCCAACGCACTTGTTGTCCGCTACAAAGCTTGGGAGGAGCCATGACACGCAAGGGAGTGACGCGCAGGGAGTTTATGGGGGAGATGGCTGCCTTGAGTGCGGTAGGAGTGGCAGGCGCAGGAGCGCTGCGAGCAGGAAGGCGGGAGAAGCCTATCATCAAGCCGCCGCGGTTGCGCCCGGGCGACACAGTGGGGCTGGTCTGCCCGGCAAGCGCCCCCTTTGAGCCCTCCGCGATCCGCGAAGCAAAACTGGCCATGGAAAAGCTGGGCTTCAAGGTCAAAGTGGGCAGGAACGTAGGCAAGAAGTACGGCTACCTGGGCGGTACCGACGCGGAGCGCGCCACCGATGTGCAGGAGATGTTCGACGACCCGCAGGTCAAGGCCGTCATTGCCGTTCGCGGCGGCTACGGGTGTCTGCGCATCCTCAATCTGCTTGACTATGAGCACATTCGTACTCATCCGAAAATCCTGTTGGGATACAGCGACATCACGATCCTACTTGTGGCGGTGCACCAGATGACCGGCCTGGTGACCTTCCACGGCCCAGTGGCCCTATCCACCTTTTCACCTTACACGGTGGATCTGCTCCAGCGTGTACTGATGAAAAACGAGCCGGCGGGCGAGATTGACGAGCCGCCGAGTGCCCTTCCCATCGGGGTTAATGGGTTGTCTGGTCGGGCCAGGGGCAGACTGGTGGGGGGCAATTTGACCCTGCTGGCTGCCTCGGTGGGCACTCCTTATGAACTAGACACCGAGGGGCGTCTGCTCTTCTTCGAGGAGGTGGGAGAGGAACCCTATGACCTGGACCGGCACTTGACGCATTTGCTGATGGCGGGCAAACTGCAGCAGTGCGCCGGCATCGCCGTCGATCGCCTGCAGCGCTGCGGCCCACGGGATTACCAGCCGGCTTTTCCCACGACGCTGAGCGTCGAGGAGGTCATCAGCGATCGCCTTGGCCAGTTGCGCGTGCCGGTGGTGTTTGGGCTCTCCCTGGGTCACGCGCCCGACAAGCCCACGCTGCCGCTGGGGGTGATGGCTACCCTGGATGTAGGTAAGGGCAGGTTGTCAATTGACGAGCCGGCGGTCAGCTGAGTCGCAAAGGGGGTTACTCGAACGTAATACCTGAGTGCACTGCAAGGGGGGAACTGGCATCGCCTGCGGACGGTGCACCCTGCCCTGCTGCGGTGTGCCTCGCCCTGGGACCCTGCCCCACCCGCGTAGGGTATGGCCAGAGGGCAACGCCTTTATGCGTCGCGGGATGGTCGTTCAGCCTCGTTCCCCCACTGGCCCGACCTCATGGCCGCGGGGCATGCTAGAAGTGCGGCCAGAGAGCGAGTCTATTTGGCGGGTATGTCGCACGGGCAACTTCCAGGGGCCACCACAACACCTTGCGAGAGCAGCCGACCAGCAGGAATACTTATTGATATTGCCCCTGAATTTTTGTATATTGGCGGCATTCAAAACCGCCAAGACGAGGAGGTAGCTCAATGGAGAAGACGCAGCTCCTTCAGCGCGTCGAAGAGGACGAAGTCAAGTTCATAAGTCTGCAGTTTACCGACTTACTCGGGGTGGTCAAGGAAGTCATCATCCCGGTGCGCCAGCTCAAAGACGCCACCGAATTCGGCGTTTGGTTCGACGGCTCCTCCGTGGAGGGCTTTGCCAGGATTCAGGAGAGCGATCTTTTCCTGAAGCCGGACCTTTCCACCTACTCACTGGTGCCGTGGCTGCTGGAAAACGGCAGAACCGCACGTCTGATTTGCGACATCTTTGGGCGGGATGGCAGTCCTTACGAGGGTGACCCCCGCTACGTGCTCAAAAAGGCCCTGGCGGAAGCGAAGGAGATGGGTTTCCAGTTCAACGTGGGCCCGGAGATGGAGTTCTACCTCTTCCGCAAACCGGAAGGCCAGGGTCACCGCCCCATTGACGAAGGGAGCTACTTTGACTTCTCCTCGCACGAAGGTTACTTTGTGATGCGGGAAATCCTCGGTGCCTTGCACAGTTTTGGCATCCCGGTGGAAGCTTCCCACCATGAAGTGGGCAGCGGGCAATACGAGATCGACTTTCTCTATGGCAACGCATTGGAGACCGCCGATCGCATCCTCACCTTGAAGTACACGGTCAAGAAGATCGCCCAGCGTCATAATTTGGACGCGACCTTCATGCCCAAGCCCGTGTTTGGTGCCCCGGGCAACGGCATGCACACGCACCAAAGCCTCTTCGACCTCAAGTCGAGGCAGAATGCTTTCTACGACGCAGATGATCCCTACAATCTGTCTCAGCTTGCCTATCATTTCATGGCCGGCATCATCAAGCATATTCGTGCCATGTGTGCTGTGCTCTGTCCTACGGTGAATTCCTACAAGCGTTTGGTGTCCGGGTATGAGGCTCCGGTCTATGTGACGTGGGCACGGATCAATCGGTCAGCGCTCATTCGCGTGCCCAAGTGGTTCCACGACCGCAAGCAGTCGGCGCGCATCGAGCTGCGCTGTCCGGACCCAAGCTGTAACCCCTATTTGGCCCTGGCGTTCATGCTCCAGGCTGGTCTGGACGGAATCCGCAACAAGCTCCAGCCCCCAGAGCCTGTTGAGGAGAATGTTTATCTCTTCGATGAGCAAGGTTTGAAGGCAAAGAACATCGGTCTTCTGCCCAGCTCGCTGTACGAGGCACTACAGGAGCTGCAGAAAGACGAACTCTCCCTCAAGGTCCTGGGCCAGCACCTTTTCGATCGTTACCTGGACATCAAGTCGCGCGAGTGGGAAGAGTTTAGGGTTCAGGTCACACCGTGGGAGGTGGAGAAGTACCTACAGCTTTTCTGAGCCCGCTCACGCGATAGGGAGGTTGCAGGCGCGTCGCTTGGCGGTCGCGCCTGCTTCCTTTTGCGCGGAGGGGTCATGAGGCTGTAGGTTGAAGCAGACAGTGATTCAGGGGGCGGTGGCGAACAAGCCAGAAGCGGGCTCGGTTAGAATTTTTGTTGAAAACACTTGCTTTTCTCCCCAAAGTTACGTACCATTCACCATGAGTAGGTAAGCCCCGGCACGAGGTGAGCGTAAGGTCGGAGATGATCTCGCCTTCCGGAATTGTGTTGCCATCCGTTTGCAGGGATCAAAGGGAGTAAGACTATGCGCATCGCGGTAAAAAGCCTCACCCCTGTATTAATTGCTTTGCTCAGCTGCGTCGGGCAGCATGTTTGGGGCCAACAGGAGAGAACTCTCGCCGTCCTTTACTTCCAGAACAACAGCTTAGCACAAAAGGATGAGGTGGCCGCATTGAGCAAGGGGCTGGCCGACATGTTCATCACTGAGCTCTCCAAGGTGCAGGCTTTGCGCGTCATTGAGCGCGCGCAGTTGCAGCAGCTCTTGGAGGAGATGAAGTTGGCCCAGGCTGGTCTTATCGACGAAAAGAGCGCGGTCCAGGTGGGTCGACTTTTGGGTGCAAAACACCTCCTATTGGGCAGCTTTGTGCACATGTTCGGCGGCAAGATGCGAATTGATGCGCGCATTGTGGAGGTGGAGACAGGCCTCACCATCAAGGCCGAGGAAGAGACGGGCAAGGTGGATAAGCTCTTTGACATGGTCAAACGTCTCACCGAGAAGATTGTGCGCGATTTGGATGTAGCGCTAACCAGAGAAGACCGGGTGCGCTTGGAGGCAGGGGGTGAGGCCACTTTGGAGGCGGCGCTTCTCTACGCCAAAGGCTTGGAGCTGGAGGACAGGGGGCAGCCGCTCGAGGCGTATAAGATGTATCGGAAGGCGCTCGCGGTGAGCCCGTCCTTTGCGCAGGCCAAACAGCGCCTGATGGCGGTGCAGGTCCATCTCAAGTGAGCACCTCATCCTCAAGGTGAACGAGGAACCTACACGTGCGCAGAAAGCTCATTGTTGCCCTCATTGTGGCGGCCGGCTGTTGGGTGATGGGATGTGCCACATCTTACCACGGTCGGGCCAAGACCGCGCTGCGTCGTCACGATTATGACCTGGCGCTCCGCCATCTGGTGTTGGCCCTTGAGGAACAACCCACTGACCCCCAGGTGTTGCGCGATGTGGGCATAGCCTTGTACGGCAAGGAGGAGTATGCGGCGGCGATTCGCGCCTTGTCCAAGGCCTTTGCGCTGGATTCCACCGATGCACGGACGCTCTTTTACCTCGGCTCGGCTTACGAGATCACCGGGGATTTGGACGGGGCCATCGACATGTACCGACGCTACACGCGGGTGGGACGCATGAGCCAGATGCGGCGGGCATTGGAGGGCAGGCTTCAAGTATTGCTGCGTCGCCGCCTGGTCGAGCAGGCCAGAGAGGCGCTGGCCAATGAGGCCGCCCTGGACACCGTCCGCATTCCAGGCAATGCGGTGGCGGTGCTCAACTTCGCGCGCCTCGGCGGGCCAGAAGAATTGAGCCCTCTGGAAAAGGGCATTGCCGAGATGCTCATCACCGATCTTTCAAAAGCGAAGGCGTTGCGTGTGGTGGAAAGGGCGCGAATGCAGGCTCTGCTCGAAGAAATCGGCCTGGGGATGACCGGCTTGGTGGATGAGGCAACCGCCCCTCGGCTGGGGCGCCTCCTGGGAGTGGCCAAGGTGGTCCAGGGCGGCTTCTTGGGGCTGGAGGGCGAGCAGCTGCGCATCGAGGCGGCGCTCGTGGATACCAGGAGCCGCACGCTGAGTGGCCCGCGGCGCGTCAGCGGAGCCCTTCAGGACTTTTTCCGCATGGAAAAGGCCCTGGTCTTCCGCATCCTGAGCGAAATGGGGGTGCCTCTTAGCCAGGAAGAGCGCGATGCTATCCTGGTCGTGCCAACGGAGAATATCCTTGCCTTTCTGGCTTATTGCCAGGGACTGGACTATGAGGACCGTGGGATGTTCGAGCTGGCCCGCACCGCCTACGCCCGCGCGGCGCAGCTGGACCCGCGCTTCAGTGCCGCCAAGGCCGCGGTGACTCAGGCGGAAGTCATGCGTGCCGGCAGCCAGGATTTGCAGGAGCTGCGCAAGGCTATTGAGCCGCCTCCGGCTACAGCCGATGCGCTGCAGGCCTCCAAACTCGACCGACTACAGCAGACGCAGCAGCAGTTGAGCGCCGGTTTTGTGCCCGGGGTCGACGCACGCCAGCCCCTGCAGGAGCAGAGCCAATCCAGCTTTGGCTCAGCCGCCAACATCGAAGTGGAAGTGAGAATCCCCAAGTGAGCCCACTGCGGGAGGTCTCAGCATGATGCGACGGGTCGTGCCTTTGCTTGCCCTGACTTCCTTGCTGATAGGCAGTATAGCTCGCAGCCAGCCTATGTTGACCCGGCTCCAAGGGCCGACCAGCGTGGGCGCCGGGGTCAGTGGGCAGTGGTGGACCGCAGGGAAGAACAAGGTTAGCCAGATCGCCATGCCAGTGAACTTTGTCTATCCGGTGGGCGAGCGATTGCAACTGGTGGTGGCCACGGCGCCAGCCTTCTCGCGCCTGGTTGCAGTGGGCGCCCAGGAGCTCAACGGTCTTTCCGATGTGCGCATAAGCGGCCACTACTGGACGCCCGATGACCGCTTCCTGCTCACGTTCGGCGCCAACCTCCCGACTGGAAAACACGCTCTTACCCCGGAGGAATTCAACGTCGCCAACGTGCTGGCAGTGCATGCCCTTGCCTTCCGCGTGCCCACTATGGGGCAGGGACTCGATTTCCACCTTGGGGCTGCCTCGGCTTGGGAGGTGGGTGACTTTGTCCTCGGGGCAGGTATCAGCTACCTGGCCAGGGGCGCGTTTCGCCCGTTTTATGGCGCGGATTATGAGTACAAACCGGGCGGTGAGATGAATCTGTCGTTAGGCATTGACAGAACCCTGGTGCTCTTCGGCAACGATGCTCGCCTGACCACTGATGTGGTCTACTCCATGTACGGCGAAGACAAGGGGGCAGGGGAGACGGTCTTCAAAAGCGGTGACCGATTGCTCATCCAAGGTGCGGTATTGGCACGACCCGGTGCATTCGACCTGCTCGTGATGGTGCGGGAGCGAATGAAAGGGCGGAACAAGACGGGCATCGGCGATGTGTTTGCCGAGGAGCGCAAAAACAGCAATGGCAATGAGCTTGAGCTTGGTAGTCAGCTGCTGTTTGGTGCTCCGCAGGGGACAAGACCCAAGGTGCTCATAGACGTGAAACTGTATGGAGATAATCAGTACGGCACCGGCTCGGCGACACTCTTGGGGTTGGGAGGAGGCGCCCTGCTGCGGCTTTCGGGCAGGATGGAAGTTGACACAAACCTGCGCTACTACATGGGGTCGATCAAGAGCGGTCCCAAGGCGGTAGCCCTCTCGGGCCTGGTGGTTGACGCAATGGCGCGTTTCTACCTATGAGGTATCAGTGAGGTTGCCCCAGATGAGGAACAAGCTCCCGGCGTGGCCGCTCCTGCTTGTTGGTCTATCCCTGACGCTTCTTGCCGGCTGTGATAAAGGGCCAACGTCCGCCAATCAGGGGGTCTCCATCGAGTTAACCTTTGTTTCCGGCGCCCAGAGCCTCCCGCGCATCGGCAAGCTCCCCGACCGCGCGCAGCAACCGGCGGGGCCCCTCTTCAGGGCCGCAGGGAAGGGTGAAGTGGAGATGGTAAGGGTGATGGTACTGGATTTCTCGGCTTTCGACACCTCCTGGCAGTACTTTCAATCTGACGACTTTCGGCAGTTCGAGCATGCGCGCGACAACTGGCCAGGCGACTTGCGACGCTGGGCCGAGTGGCGGAAACTCCTTGGGGACTTTTTCCGCGTGGTTGCTGACCAGGCACTGCACATAGAAGGAGACGTCGCGAGGGGCACTGTGACCGGGGTGGTCGGTCTAAACTATCTGTGCGTAGCGGGTATCGAGGCCGACACCATCCGCTTCTGGGGTGAAGGTGAAGTCAAGGTGCGGGAGGGTGAGCACGCCCATGCCCCTATTCAGGTGTGGGACTTGGGGCCAGTGCTGTACTTTCTGGAGTTGCAGCCGTACAGGGTGGCGCTCAAGAATGGATTGACCCAGCGTTTCCGCTGCATGGCCTATTACAGCGATGGCCGGGAGGTTGATGTGACCAGTTTGGCTCGCTGGTCTGTACGCCCTGGCATCGCAGGGGCTGTTGACCAGACGGGCCTCTTTGTTGCCGGCCTGCAGGCGACAGGTGAAGAAACAGTCATGGCCTTCTTCGAAGATGATAGCGCCCAGTCGCAAGTGACTGTTTCGGCTGCCACCTTGGTTTTGGCGGAGGATTTTGAGACCTATGCCGTGGGCGCCTATCCCACCAGCGGGGGCTGGGAGGCGTTATCTGCAGGGGTGAGCGGCAGCGTGAGCAGGACCTATGCCTTCAGTGGTGCGCAGAGTTTTAGGCAAGAATCGTCTCCTGGGCACACCAGGCGGGACCTCCTCCCTCTGAGCCGCGGCGACAGCCTTACATTCCAGGTGAGCGTACTGGTGCAGGAAGCCGGCGGTGGAGCCGTGCTGGGTCTGTACGATCGCCAAGCCCCTCCTGGTGGCGCCTTCGTGAACTGGATTGAGTTCTCCGCAGACGGCAATATCTACGCGGCAAGACAAGAGGATCGCTTACAGCTGCAGCCGTACGAGCCGCTTACCTGGTACACAGTGCGCGTCGAGTTGGGATACCCCTATGCCAATGTGTATGTGAACGGTGAGCTAAAGGCCTATATGTCCTATCCCTCCGGACAGCCTTGGGACGCGCTGGTTTTGGCGGCCCAAGATTTTGCCGCAGGCACCTCTGTGCAGTACTACGATGACATTCGCGTGACCAAGCCTTGACCCGGGGAGCGGTTGCCCAGGAAGAACATCGAGTCAAAACTCTACGCTCGGTTGGATGAGCAACACCCAGTGGCCTTCGCCCGCTGCCATGAAGGCGCGGGCCTCACGGTCGTAGCGCCGGACCCATTCCCAAAGTACGCCTCCTCCCAAACGTAGCACCACTGGTCTGCCAACTACTTGCAATGGGATTTTTTTCCCATATGCCAACAGTTGCCGTACCGCAAAGGGCGTTTCCCGCTCCTGGTGCCTCCATCGAAAGTGCCCTTCGTACCGCATGCGGCTGTTAGCCAGTAGCAGCGGCCCTTTTCCTTGCCACATGGTGTGGTCTCGGTAAAGGCTCACGACCGCGACGTCCGGTGCGAGCTCTGTGGAGTGGCTTTTAAGACCGGCGCGAAAGTTCCAAGTGAGTTTGTGGGCCCGTGCTTTGCGGCTTGTGCCTGTGAGAATGAACTCTACCTGCCACCAGCGTTCGTTCACGACGATGTTATCCTGAATGTGACGATGTCCGGTGGAGATAAGCAGTCCTGCCAGAGCAGAGCCCGCGGGTTTCACCTTTGCCTTGCCGGAATCTGCTGGCTCGTAGTACCCCAAGAAGACCAAGTTGCCCAAGAGAAACGACAGCGCGTAGGGTTCTTCGGTGCCCGAGCCGAGAGAACGGAGCACGTTAAACCCGCATACCTCGAGGCGGTCAAACTGCTGGCGATGGTACGTCTCCATAAAGCTGCTCAGGGTGGCGAGGGGGTAAAAGGTCCCCTGGCAGAGCACGTACCGAGGGCGGAAAAACCGTCTTCCCAGATAGCGGTAAAGAGCTGCTTCCTGCCCAGGGAGGAAAACCGGTGTACTCTGTTTTCTGGCGAGGTTGAAGAAGGCGCTTGCGTAGGTTTCGTAGGCGCCCAGGGACAGGGTGGTCCCATACTCAAACCCGGCCACCATGCCGCCGGCGCCCCACCCTTGGGGAAGAGTTTTCAGCGGGAACAATAGGCACCCGAGCAGGGACAGCAGTGCCGGCAATCGCGTGTTCATCTGCCTTCTCCATTGACAAGGGTGTGCTGGACCGTCATTACCCACTGTTTTCTCAAGGAGCCGAGGAACAAGGGTGAATGGTCCGGGTGTGCTGCCGAAGCGGCAGACCCCATACTGCCGCTGGGCTGCGCTCCTGCATGCGACCACTCTCTCTTCTCCCCGTGCGGCTAAATTTCCTATTGACGGAAAGGCCTGAATTTTGTATATAACTCTCTCGTGAAAATACGCAAAATTGGGTGGAACTCCAAGCAATTTGTTGACGTTCAAAATCGCGAATTGTGTCGACGTGGGCAGAATGGAGGTCAAAACAGAGGGATCGCTATGATCGAACTACAACATTTGACCAAGCGGTACGGCATGACCACTGCCCTCGAGGATGTGACCTGTACGATCAACAAGGGGGAGATCGTCGGCTTTGTGGGGCCGAACGGCGCCGGTAAGACCACGGCGATGAAGATCATCACCACCTACACGGCCCCCACCTCGGGGACGGCACGGGTTGGCGGCTACGACGTTCTAGAGAGCCCCTACGACGTGCGACGCATCATCGGCTACCTACCGGAGACGGTGCCGCTGTACGCGGACATGCTGGTCGCGGAGTACCTTCGCTTCATCGGCGAGGCGCGCCATCTGAACGGCAAACTGCATGAGCGCATGGCGTGGGTCATTGAGGCTTGTGGGCTGCAGCCGGTGCTCAAGCGCAAAATCGGCGTCTTGTCCAAAGGCTTCCGGCAGCGCACCTGTCTGGCGCAAGCCTTAATCCACGACCCGGACGTGCTCATTCTGGATGAGCCCACTTCCGGCCTGGACCCGCTCCAGATCATCGGTATCCGCAACCTGATCAAGCAGCTGGCGCACGAGAAGACCATTATCCTCAGCACGCACATTTTGCCTGAAGTGGCCACGGTTGCCGATCGCGTCTTAGTCATCAACCAGGGCAAGCTGGTGGCCGATGGCAGCTTCGAGGACCTGCGCAAGCAGGTGACCACGCGTGCTGCCTTTGTTCTGTCGGTGAAAGCGCCGCGCAAGGAAGTGGAGCAACAACTGAAGCACGTGGATGGCCTTTTGGAGGTGAAGTTTTCGGACAGCAAAGATCGCGGCGTGACCAGTTGCACCCTGTACCACGATCCGGGTCGCGACTTGGTGGCAGATCTCAATCGCATCCTCCGCGAGGCGAAATGGGACATCGTGGAGTTCCATCCAGAAAAGCTGTCGTTGGAGGATTCATTCATCCGCCTGACGCAGGGCTCTGCTGAAGATTGGGCCGAGCAGCGCCCCTCCCAGGCCCAGGCATAACAAGGGAGGCGAAGCATGAGAGACGTCTGGATTATCTTCAAGCGCGAATTCGCCGCCTACTTCTACTCACCCATCGCCTATGTCTTTAGCATCATCTTCATCATCCTCAATTGCGGACTGTACATGTTTCATTTCTTCTTTTTCGGCAATGCGGACATGCGGGCTTTCTTTTCCGCTTTGCCGGTCACCCTGGCGCTGATCTTTATCCCTGCCATTTCCATGCGCCTGTGGTCAGAGGAGAAGAAGCTGGGCACCATCGAGCTGTTGCTCACCTTGCCCATGAAGGCCGAGCATGTGGTGCTGGGCAAGTACTTGGCCGGGCTGGCCTTCTACCTGGTGGCACTGGCTGGCACTCTGGCCATCCCCATCATGCTCCTGTTCTTGGGCAAACCAGACTTTGGACCCATCATTGGCGGCTATTTTGGCTCGGTGCTGCTCGGCGCTTTTTACCTTGCGATTGGCATCTTCATTTCCGGCTTCTTTGCCGACCAGATCGTTTCTCTGATCATCACCAGCTTGGTGTGTGGCTTCTTCGCCCTCATAGGCTGGCAGTACGTGCCGATGGTCATTGACGGGTGGCTCCCAGGTCTTGGCGACTTCCTGTATAGCTACGTGGGTGTGACACGCCACTTCAATGACATCGCGCGTGGGGTTATCGACATTAGGAGCATTGTCTACTTCCTCTCCTTGAGTGCCCTGTTCATCGTTCTGAACATTAAGTACCTTGATGGGAGAAAGTACTAGCCATGAAGAACCTACGCAAACTGTTCATCAGGACCTTTCTCATCGGGTCGGCACTGCTGGTGGGTATCGCCCTCCTGGTCATTATGGTCTTTGACAACCTCAACTTGGGTCGATTCGATTTGACTGCGGAGCAGGTGTACAAGCTCTCTCCGTCAGTGGAGAAGATACTCTCGCGCCTGGAGGCGCCTATCGAGATTACCTATTACGTCTCCTCCTCCGAGAAGATGCCGACCAAGTGGAAAAACTTGGAGCGCGACGTGATCGACAAGCTCGAGGAGCTGAAGCTTGCCTCCAAGGGACGAGTGACCTACAAGGTATTTGACCCCTCGGCAGAAGAAGAACGGGAGGCCTTCGAGGAGCGTCGCGCCAAGGAGAAGGAGGAAAAGGGTGAGGCAGCCAAGCCAGTGCAGCGAAAGCGTATCGCGGAGCGCCTCGCGGAAAAAGGGGTAGTCCCGTTCGGTGTGCAGAGCGCGGAGCGCGACGAATTTGCCGTGAAACGCATCTACTCCTCACTCGTGCTCTCCTACCTCGACCGCAAGGAAGACGTGATCGAGGAGGTACGGCCCGAAATGTTCGGCAGCCTAGAGTATGAGATCGTGTCGCGAATTTTCAAGCTCATCGCCACCAAGCGCCCAAAGGTGGGATTCTTCCCCAGCCAGCCTGAGTACCCGGAGCAGTATCGCCAATTCCAGCAGGCTCCTCCTGACCCCTACAACATGGCGGTGGAACTCCTGAGGAATGCAGGCTACGACGTGGTGCGCACCAACATTACCAAGGACGACACCATCCCGGGCGGGATCCAGACGATGGTGCTGATGGTGGACGAGCCGCTCACCGAGCGTCAGCTCTACGAGATCGACCGCCTTGTGCACAAAGGGGTGCGGCTGGTGTTGGCAGGACAAATGTACAACTACCAGATCTACCCCTCGCGTGGCGGGGCGCCAGGCTCGTTCGACGTCCAGGCCATGCCTACGCGCATCAACATCAATGGGTTAGTGAAGAACTACGGTTTTGAGATTGACAGCAAGATTTTCATGGACCGGAGTGCCGCGTTCGTCCAAGTGCCCACCTATCGCACCCGACGCATGGGCATTTTCCAGATCCAAGAGCAGCGGTACGAGCCGGTGAGCAAACCGGTGATCATCAAGGTGAACCAGGAGAACATCAACGACCGCGTTTCCGTGGCAAACAAGATCACCGAGCTATTCTACATGTACGGAACTAAGCTCAATCTGTTCGACGAGATTCTGAAGAAAGACAATCTCAAGGCAACGGTGCTCTTCACCTCCAGTAACCATAGCTGGACCACCGAGAGCCTCGGTTACCGGCCTGTGGACACCTCAGAGCCTGCCTCTGGTGACTTCCTGCGGCGGCAACCGTTGGGAGTACTCATCGAAGGGACATTCTCTTCGCGCTATGCGGAGCAGCCGCCGCCCAAGTGGCCCAGCGAAGGCTCTGGCGTGGATAGCAGCGCGGCGCCGCTCATCACCGGGCCCGGAACCCCGAACAAGATCATCGCCTACGGGTGCAGCAATATGTTCAAAGACGACGTGCTCAGGGCTGTGGACAGTCACAAGGCGTTGCTCCTCAACAGCGTGGACGCGCTCACCCTGGGTGACGAGCTCATTCACATCAGGGCAAAGAACATCGAGGCGCGCCGCATTAAAGAGACCAGTGCCTTTGGCAAGTCACTGGCCAAGTTCTTTGTCGTCTGGTTCCCTGCACTGGGGTTTGTGGCCCTTGGGGTGTTCCTGACCATGAGACGTAAGATGAAGTGAGCGGGAAAGCAACGAGGGAATGGATATGATGAAAGAGAAGCAATTGTACGTGCTTGGCGGGGTCTTCTGCGCGCTCCTGCTCCTCTTCTTCGTGACCAAGCCGCGCATGAAGACAGTCAATGTGGACGAGCTCCAACAAAACGTGGTCATCGGCGTCAGCCGGGACGACGTGGCCGCCATTGAGGTCTACAAGCAGACCCAGGGGGGCGAGATCCGCATGGAGTTCGTCAAGAAGGACAAGCAATGGTACATTCCTACTCGCTTCAATGCCAAGGCGCGGGAATACAGCGTCCACCGCATTATCGACGACATGATAGAGATGACGGGGAGGGTGCGTACCTCTGACCCCAAGCACTTTGCCACATTCCAGGTTGGCGATGACCAGGGCGTCCACGTCATCCTCAAGGACGCGGCACAGAAGCCTCTAGCCAATTTGATCGTCGGCAAGAGGGGGGAAGACTACAACAGCGGTTTCGTGCGTTTTGCCGACCGAGAAAAGGTCTATGCGGTGGACAAGAACCTGCTGTCTTCCCTGGCCGTGTATGGGGAGCTCGACACTCTGTCTCGGTTCAACGACAACTCGTTTGTTGACCTGACTGCGGTGAAGCTGGACAAGAAGGAACTCGAGCTGGTGGCATTGGTGAGCAGCGGCAAGGAGCTGGTCATCCGCCGCGTGGAAAAGGCATCCGCAACGACGAGTTCCGACTCGGCAGCGGCCAAGAAAGAGTACGAGTGGGTGCTCGAGCGTGTAGGTCGGCGGGTGAAGCTGGATCAAAAAGAGGTAGACCGCTTCTTAGGGGATGTGACTTACATCTACGCTCAGGAGGTGGTCGACAACATTGGCAACACCCTTGCCGACTTGGGCAAGCAGAGTCGCTACCAGGTGGACCGCCCGCGCATGTTCATGGTGTTCATGAAACAGAACGATCCCTCGCGGTACAACGTGTTGTTCGGACGCGAGTTCGAGAAGGACAAAGGGTATTTCATGTACGTTCAGTATGATCACCTGGTGTACAAGGTGGCCAAGACCAAGTACGACGCTTTGCTGAAGTGGATCGACGAGTTGCCAAAGAAAGTCGCTAAGGCTTGACAGATTCGGTTGCCAAAGCCCTCCCAGCACATAGCATGGGAGGGCGTTTTTTTTGGTGTCGCCCCCGCCAATTGGTCAGACCGGGTTGCGAGGCCCTCGTTCAGCGGCCCGCGGGAGGGACGACCCACGGGGCTGGGTTCAAGGCCACCTCTGTCTAACCTTTCGGGAAAGATCACAAGGAATGGGGAAACAAAAACCAGTTGCATTTGCAGGCAGGATTGCGTATCTTACGCAGCGCAAAGTTGCCATCGTCGGCATAGGCTATCTCATGGCACAGCAACTCTGCAGGTCACTGTGACGTGAATGCGAAAACGTCCATTCGTCTCATTCGGGCTGGGGGGCCGATGAGCTCCTCTCTGTGGCGTGCGACTCATGAGAGGCGAGCTTTGCGGCATCGTTCCACTTAGTCGGCAAGACGTGGAAGGGATGCACATGGGAAGGAGAATGGCTACCGCGCGGATAGGTTGGCTTGGGTTTGTGTCGCTCGCTGCGTGTCTCTTGGCGTGCGGAAGCCAGGAGCGTCGCTACTTTCTCGAACGGGTGGGCAACACGCAGGTTGTGCAAATGTACGCGGATGGCTTTGAGCGTCTCCCCTTGCGGCAAAAGCTACTTGCCTATTATCTTTGTCAAGCCGCCATTGCCGGCAGGGACATCATGTATGACCAGAATCACCGCCACGCCCTGGCAATTCGCCGCCTGATGGAGGAGATCATCACCCACGCCGAGGGGATCGACCGAGACCTGCTGGCAAAGATTGTGCATTATGCCAAGCTGGTTTGGATCAACAACGGTCACTACTACTCCAGGTCTTTTGTCAAGTTTGTGCCTGACTTTACGCCTGAGCAACTTCGGCACGCGGCGGAGATCGCGGTGCGCAACGGCGGCTCGCTTCCATGCAGGGAGGGCGAGTCAGTGGACAGTCTCCTTGCCCGTCTTCGCGCCTCCATGTTTGACCCTCAGTACGAGCCTTACAAGACCAACAAGACGCCTCCCCAAGGGCAAGACATCTTAACGGCGAGCGCGAACAATCTTTATGAAGGAGTGACACTGGCTGAGGTGGAAAGCTTCGAAGAGCGGTATCCCCTAAACTCGCGCTTGGTCAAAAGGGACGGCAGACTTATCGAAGAGGTTTACCGCATCGGCACTGACAGTATTCCTCCGGGACGTTACGCCAGTCAGTTGGCGGCGGTAGTCGAGAATTTGGAGCGGGCGGCAGCAGTGGCGGAGGGCGCCCAACAGCAGGCACTCCGGCACCTGATCTCTTACTACCGCACCGGCGACCTGCGCCAGTTTCACAATTTCTACCTCATTTGGGTTCGCGACAACCCCTTGGTGGACACCATCAACGGTTTTGTGGAGACCTATTTGGACCCGCGCTCCGTGAAGGGGGCTTGGGAAGGGATTGTGTTTTTTGTCGATGAACAGACCACGGCCAGAATGCATGCACTGGCTGCCTCCGCGCAGTATTTCGAGGATCGGGCCCCGTGGGAGGACGCCTACAAGAAGCAGGGCGTGCAGCCGCCTGTGGCGAATGCGATCAAAGTGCTGACCCAGACTGGGGATCAAGGGCCGATAGGGTGGGCTGGGATTAACTTGCCTAATGAGCAGTGGATTCGAGAACAGCATGGGAGCAAAAGCATCACCCTGCAAAACCTGATAGCGGCACGGCGCAAGGCACAGTCGGATGCGTTGCTACGCGAGTTCTGCGCCACGCGGGCAGAGCTTGTACGGGCCAAGCGTTACGGGGACGAAGCGGCAGATGCCGTTTTGGCCCTGCACGAAATCGTCGGCCATGGGAGCGGCAAGGTTGACCCGAAACTGGCCGGCGACCCTTCTGATTATTTGCGCGAATACTACTCAACCCTAGAGGAAGCTCGCGCTGACTTGATGGCCCTGTGGAACATTTTCGATCCCAAGTTGGTGGAAATCGGCATGGTCTCCGATAGTCAGGAGGTGGGCAAGGCCGCCTATGACGACTATGTGCGCGATGACTTGATCCTGCTTCGCCTCTACCCGTACGCCACCACAATCGAGGAAGACCACGATCGAGCCGCGCATCTCATTGTGAGCTACCTGCGGCAAACGACTGGGGCAGTGCTCCTGGTCCGAAAGGGGGGGAGGAGCTACCAGCGGGTTGCTGACTACCAGGCGATGCGCGCGGGAGTGGGGCGTCTGTTGGCGGAGATCATGCGGATCAAGGCGCAAGGGGACTATGCAGCTGCAAAAGAGCTTGTGACGACCTACGGGAGCGTCTTTGACCCCACCCTGCGTGACGAAGTGGTGGCGCGATGCACCACGTTAGACCTTCCTACCTACACGGCCTACGTCAATCCTGAGTTGTCCCTGGTCACCGACGCACAAGGCAATCCCATCGACGTGTTGGTGACCTATCCCTGTGATCTGCAGCGCCAGATGTTGGGCTATGCCGGATACGTGACGCGGTAGGAGGCCCAATGCGGCGCGCACCCTAACCTGAAGGTGGCGGCTATGGAACAAGAGAAACGACTCACGTTTCAGGACCTCGTTGTCTGGCAAAAGAGCCATCAGCTCGCGATGGACGTGTACAGGGCCACAAAAAAGTTCCCCAAAGAGGAGCGTGATGCCCTTGGCGCAACGCTGCGGCATGCGGCTGCTGAGGTACCTGCAAACATCGCTGCGGGGTTTCGCAGCCGGGTTCAACCGGAGAAGTTCCACCTGTACAACCAGAGCCTTGCGGCATTGGAGCGTACTCGCTACTACCTGATTTTGACCCGTGACCTCGGGTTTCTGAAAGACTATGAAGCGTTGTGGAATTTGGCGGAGGAGGTGGGGAGAATGTTAGGCCGTCTCGCCCGATCGGCCCGTTCCCAGCAAAACCGTGGTCAGTAAGGCCACGAACCTCTCTTTCTCAACGCCTGAGCCGGAGCTGGGCATCTTCTTGATGGGGCTGATCAAGTCAGTTTCTGTGGTCACAGCCGTTCCGAGGTCATCGTGGTGGGTCGCAGAGGATGGTTTGTCGAGCGGTGGGCAGCGTTGTGGCTGGTGCTCCTGCTCGAGTCGAACGTGGTATCGCGCGTGAGCGCGCAGGGGGCAAGGGTTCACGGCACCGTGCGTGATGCGCGCACTGGACAGCCATTGGCCCTGGCAAACATCTGGGTCGAAGGGACTTACCGCGGCACTACCACTAACTCTCAGGGCGAGTACGTGCTTGAGATCCCGTCTGTGCCAGCCACGCTCAGGGTACGCTACATCGGCTATCGCTCCCAGGGCCTGGCGGTGACCGCCCACACCGGGGAGCAGGTGAATTTTGATCTGGAGCCGGTACTTGTGGAATTGCCGCCGGTGGTGGTGACGGGCGAGGACCCGGCGGTGGCCATCATGCGCGAGGTGATCCGCCGCAAACAGCACTGGCGCAGCCAGGTGCGCACTTTCGCCGCCGAAGCCTATTCACGCCTGTCCGTGGCTAATGATACGGCGGTGGTGATGGTGATGGAAAGCACCTCCCGCCTGTTTTGGGACCGAGATCGGGGCGTGCGGGAAATTGTCCGCTCGCGGCGCCAGACAAAGAACGTGCCGGCGCCGGCAACGATCTTCGCCATGGGTTTCCCCAACTTCTATGACGACGACGTGGAAGTGCTGGGAAACAGGTTTGTGGGCGTGACCCACCCTGATGCCCTGGACTACTACCAGTTCCACCTGCAGGGCACGAGGGGGGTGGATCGTTTGGTGGTGTTCGACATTGCCGTGAAGCCTAAAGGCCAATTGCAGCCGTGTTTTGAGGGAACGATTTCGGTCCTGGACTCCGTGTATGCGCTGATTGCGGTGGATCTCCGGCCTCTGGGTACCTTGCCGTTGCCCTTCCCGGTGCAGGAATGGGCGGTGCGGCATCAGCAACACTTTGGTAGTTTCGAGCGGGAATTTTGGCTCCCCGTGGACGCTTATGAGCGGGGAACGCTGCGCGTGGGAGTGCCCGGACTCTACCTTCCAGACATAATGTATGAGCGGCTCGTGGGACTGGCCGACTACCAAATCAATGTACCCCTGCCTGATACCCTTTATGCCAGGCCCCGCGTTGTATCGGTGGACTCGGTAGCCGTGCGCCAGGATACGCTTCTGGCCCATGGTGTACGGGCTGTCCCACTCACTGAACCTGAACTGGTCGCCTACGAGCGCGTGGACAGCACCTGGACGCTGTCGCGTATGTATCGTCCCAAGGGGCCACTGGCCAGGCTGGTCAAGACCTCGGTGCGGGTGGAAGATGATGGCGCCCGCCCTGCAGAAGCCCAGAGTGGGGGCAGCAAAAGGAGGCTCATCCATTTCGCCCCGGACCTACGGTTCAATCGTGTAGAGGCGCTCCATCTGGGTGCGAGGTACGCTCTTCGCCTGGCAAAGCGATGGGAAGCGCAGACTGCGGCCGGGTACAAGACTGGGCCACACAAGTGGTCATACGCACTTGGTCTTGGAGTGCAGCTGGCCAAGAACCATCGTCTGTCCGTGCAGCATATGCACGATGTGGTCTCAAGACCAGGGCTGAGCGTGTACCCGCAGGTGCTCCATTCCGTTCTCAGTATCATGGGGCCGCGGGAGTACTTTGATTACTTTTGGCTTTCCAAGACGGGGATTTCGCTGGAGAGCCGCGTCCCTCGGTGGCATTTGCGCATGCAAGTGGGTATCGGTGCCGAAAGGGATCGGTCGGCTCGCGCGTGTACAGGGTTTTCGCTGTTCCGAAGGAGGGAGGAGGCAACCCTAAATCCGCCGGTACAAGAGGGTCGACTGGGACTGCTTCGCCTAAACCTGCGGGTTGGAGATCCCAGTTCGGCGTGGGGCATCATCGCGCAGCGCGGCGCCGAAGTGGAGATGGAACAGTGCAGACAAGGGTTCTTCGGCAGCGATTTTTCGTTCGTCAGCTATCGTTTTCGGGCAGTGTTTGGGACGCCCACTTTCCTGCGCCGGCGCATGCTTCCCAATCGCCTTGATATCGTGGTCCTGGGGGGCCTCATCCAAGGGCATGCCCCGGTGCAACGATTGGGGACGGTTGAAGGACGGATGGCCTTTCTCGCTCCCTTTGGCGTGCTGCGCACGCTGGAGGGCTGGTACCATGGCAGGAAGTATTTGGGGCTTTTCTGGGAGCACAATTTCCGCACTTTGCCCTTCGAACTAGTGGGTTTGAGGTGGCTCGTGGTGCAAGGCGTGGGCGTCGTACTGCACGGGGCTACGGCCAGGACATGGGGTGCGGGAATGTCAGAGTTTCCACAGACGCAGTCGCGCGTCCCGGCCAGGTTTCATCAGGAAATCGGCCTGTCGCTCACGGGACTGCTGGGCGTGGGGCGGTGTGACGTGAGTTGGAGGCTCGATCAGCGCGGGTGGAGCATCGGCCTGGGGTTGGCGCGCCTGTACTAAGGAAAGCAAAAATACAACAGTGAGGTGCAGGTCTATGCGGATGCATGACACAACGCGTGTGACGATCTTTATGGTCGCAGTGGCAGTACTGGCCGGCAGTGCGCGTGCGGACTGGAAGGAGAGCACGCCGGTTGGGCCTGGGGTGGTACATCACCACGAATTCCGTTCCGCTGGCCCATGGCACTTTCACGTGCTGGAAATCGATCTGACCAACCCCTGGGTCAGCATTGAGAGCATCAAGTCCAACGACCTCTTGCCTGGGGGGAGGGAGCTGACCTCCGCCATGGCTGCCCGCAATGACCGCGAGGCTCACCGGGTAGTGGGAGCCATGAATGCCGACTTTTGGCAGACCGATGGCACACCTGTCGGGGCACAAGTGGTGAAGGGTGTGCTGGTCAAGCGACCGGTAAGCCGCTCCGTGTTCGCCTACACAGACCAGCGCCGACCACTCATTGACGTGGTCTCCTTCACCGGGACGTTGGTCGCGAAAGGCCAACAGCAGGTTATTCACGGAGTGAACGAAAGCAGGGACACCGACGAGCTTATCGTGTACAATTCTTTCCGCGGAAGCACCACGGGTACCAACTACTGGGGAACTGAGGTGGTCGCTCAGTACCTCAGCCTCAGCTGCGCGGTGAACGATACGGTTTGGCTCGTGGCGACGGCCAAGGATAGCGTGATGGCTGCGGGCCATGGCAATGCACCCATTCCGCGTAACGGTGTAGTGCTCTCAGGGCACGGGCAGGCGGCAGCCTTTCTCAACGCTCACGTGTTTGTCGGGGACACGGTGGCGGTGGTCCTCCGCCTGCCGCCCACGCGCCAAAGGATCATTGAGCTGGTAGGGGGAGTGCCCCGTATTATTCGTAATGGCGCCGTGTCGGTCGAGTGGAGTGAGGAGGGTCTTACGAATAGGAGTTTCGCCACCGACCGTCATCCCCGCACGGCAGTCGGCTTTTCGGCTGACTCGACCAGGCTATTCTTTGTCACCGTGGATGGGCGGCAGGCAGGGTACAGCGTGGGCATGTCGCTCTATGAACTTGCTGAGTACATGCGCGAATGGGGAATTCATGAGGCGGTCAACCTGGACGGCGGCGGCTCCACCACGATGGTGGTCCGTGGGCGTGTGGTGAACAGTCCATCGGACGGCAGCGAACGGCCGGTAGCCAACGCGCTGCTGGTGGTCAGCAGCGCGCCAACCGGACCTTTGCATCTTTTGCGCATCTCGCCGCCCGAAGCCTTTCTCCTTTCGGAAGGTACACTTCGCTTCACAGTGGAAGGCTTTGATGAGTACTACAACCCTGTTTCCTTGCCGGCAGGCACAGTCAACTGGAGCTGCGACCCATGGATTGGTGCCATCGATGCACAGGGGCAGTTTGTGGCTGGGCTCTACGACACGGTGGGGTACGTGTACGCAAGCGCAGGCGGGGTACGGGATTCGGCACGGGTGCATATCACCAGGGTCGCGCAGATAACGTTGACTCCCAATCCGGTGGTGTTGCGCGTGGGGCAGAAGCAGACGATGACCCCGCGCGCCACAGACAGTTTCGGAAACCCGGTCAGTCTCCAGGCTAGCGACTATCAGTGGTCAGTGGTAGGGGATGTGGGCACAATCACTCAAGGAGGTGTGTTCACAGCCACCAAGCAGGGGGAGGGGGAAATAAGGGCGGCGTACGGCAGTGTGGTGGGTACCGCTCATGTGTACGTGGGTCTGCCCACGGACGTGATTGTAGAAGACTTTAGCTCTTTGGCACGGTGGAACTTGACCGGCGTGCGCGTTAATCTTCCGGCATGTAGTCTTGCCTTGGATAGTGCGGTGGCCTTTTCGCCACCCACCTCCGCGCGCCTCTCCTACCAGCTGAGCACCGGCGGGACAAGCGCCCTCTACATGGAGTGCTCGATTCCGCTATCTGGCACGCCCATCGCCGTGGGAATCCATGTCTTCGGTGACGGCAAAGGCCACTGGTTGCGGGGCGAATTCACCGACGCCGATGGTGAGAAATTCCTGGTTAACTTCACAGAGGCCACCCCTGGCATCGATTGGGCAGGAACCTGGCGCTACTTGCGCGTGTCCATGGACAGCGTCATCGTCCACTGGGGGAATCCGGCTGCTGTGCTCACGTTTCCCATCACCTGGAAGCGTATCTACCTGGCCGAAACCAATGACAGCCGCAAGGATAGCGGTGTCCTCTACTTCGATGACTTTACCGCTCACTACCTGGAGACGGCGGTGGAGCCACCCCGTGGCGGGGCGTTGCCCCAGAGCTTTCGGCTGTACCAGAATTTCCCCAATCCTTTCAACCCGAGCACAGAAATCTGTTTCGACGTGCCACGCGAGGGCCGGGTAAGATTGGAAGTAATCAATCCTCTGGGGGCAAGAGTATGCACCCTCTTGGACCAGCAATTGGCACCTGGGCAGCACCGGGTCTGCTTCGACGGGAGCAATCTGGCCGGCGGAGTGTATCTTTATCGGCTTATCGGTGCCGGTGAGATGCAAAACCGAAAGATGATTCTCATTCGCTAAGGGAAGACTTGGCCACCTGGAAAGCAGTGCACACCAATTGGAGGGCACGGAATGGTCTGGTATCTGTACGTCATCCTTGGGTATCTCATTGTCCTAACGGTGCTCAACTTCTATCGGGCAGGAAGGGTGAAGACGCAGGAGGACATGATGGTGGCGGGGCGGAGCCTGAACACCACCAAAATGGTCTTCACCCTCGTCTGCACCTGGATCGGCTCAGGCACGTTCATTGCCGGCGCCGAGTATGCCTACAAAGCAGGGTGGAGCTCCCTTTGGCTCCCCGCAGGGGCCTGGGTCGGAATCGCCATCATCTACTTTTTGGCCGGCAAGATTCGCACCTTTGGCCAGTACACGGTGGGCGATATTCTCGAGGAGCGCTATGGCAAGTTTGCGCGACTCTTTGGGGCGATTGCGCTGATCATTGCCTTTACCACGATCGTCTCCTACCAGTTTAGGGCGGGCGGCTATATCCTGAACGTAGTGACCGATGGCAGGGTGAGTGTGGAGGTGGGACAGGCCCTCGCCGCGGGTTTTGTAATCCTCTTCGTCGGCCTTGGGGGAATGGTTGCCGTGGCGCATACAGACCTGCCCAACGGGATTATCATCGTTGTGGCCTGCTGCGTGGCCACGCCGTTTACGGTGGCGGCCGCAGGGGGGTGGTCCAGTGCGGCCCAGACCCTCCCACCAGGCCACATGGCAGTTTTTTCCCCGGACTTTGGGCAATATCCGGCGCTGAAGGCAATCAGCTACTGTCTAGCCACGATGCTCCTTCTGCTGGGGGTTCAGAGCATGTACCAAAAGTTCTACAGCGCAGGGAGCGCGCGGGAGGCGCGCAAGGCGGTCATCTTCTGGATTCTCGGCACCATCGTGGTAGAGACCGTCGTGGTAGTAATCGCCATCTATGGGGCGACTTACTTCTGGGGCAAGAACATCGATCCGGCGTCGGTAGTGTTGCAGGCAGCGAGACACATGGTGCCGGCGCCGGTGGGGTTGCTGCTGCTGGCTGCTGCGTGCGCAGTGGTCATCTCCACAGGCATGAACTACCTCCTCTCGCCCACGACGAGCATTATGCGCGACATCTACCAGCGCTTTGTCAACCCGCATGCGCCCCAGGCGCGCATGGTGGCGCTGCAAAAGACATTCATCGTCATCTTGGGCCTATGCGCTTTTCTGATGATCTTCGTCCCCACGGTATTGCATTTACCCATCTCTGTGTTGAAGTACTCGTACTTTGCCTACACCATGTACGGAGTTGCCATCACCCCCGCACTGGTTGCTGCGCTGGCCTGGCGGCGCGCAAACAAAGCGGGTGGCGTCGCTTCCATCGTTGCTGGCGCGGTCGTTGCCTTGGCTCTGGAGGTGGTGGTGCCATACGCCTTCCCATCTGTACTTCGAGGAGGTGACCCTTGGGGGATTCCCAGCATCTATCCGGCATTTCT
This sequence comes from candidate division KSB1 bacterium, assembly GCA_034506335.1. Lineage (NCBI taxonomy): Bacteria > Pseudomonadati > Candidatus Zhuqueibacterota bacterium. The sequence continues at coordinate 11,280 of JAPDPR010000019.1, read as the reverse complement.
TGCTTCGCTGCTGGGCCTGATAGTGGGGAGCCTACTTACCCCTCCCCCGAGCGAGGAAAGCCTTGCTAAGCTTTTCCCGAAGCAAAAGTAAGCCGGCTCCAGGCACGATGCAGAAAGGACTTTGCAGGAGTTTGTAGTCATGGTGAGCAAGAAGCGCCTTGTGCTTTGCACAGTGTTGGGGGGCGTCTTTGGGGTTGTTTGTTGGGGTATGCTGAGCACCAAATACCCATTGCTCAGCACGGGACTGGGTCTCGGTGTAATCTTGAGTAGAACAGCCATGGGGTGGGCCTTAGGAGGCAGCGGGTTGCGGATACCATGGTGGCTGCATGCCCTAGTCATGGGGCTCATTTTCAGCCTTCCTCTGGCTGTTCCTTTCTTAGATGCCCCGGCACTGGGCGCGGGAACCGCCTTCGCCTTTGTGGTGATGGGCATCGTGTACGCGCTGCTCATCGAGGCGATTGCCACGTTCATTTTCAAGGTGGGGCCACAGGCGGGGCCTTGAAAGGGCACAAGAGTACTGATGGATTGGCTCGGGTGGAGAATCCGGCTCGCGTGGGCCTGAGCTTGTGGAGGAGGAGAAAAGCCGAGCCTGAGCGAGTGACTGTGATTAGAGTTAGTCAGAGGCATGATGCCGCCGTGAGGAGCGTGTGGTGAAACCTGCGATCATTGTACATGGAGGTGCATGGGACATCCCCGATGAGGAGGTGAAGGCGCATCGGGAGGGATGTCGCAAGGCTGTTGCGGCCGGTTGGGAAGTGCTGGATGAAGGGGGGAGCGCCCTGGATGCGGTGCAGGCCGCGGTAACGGTCATGGAAAATGACCCCACCTTTGATGCCGGATATGGCGCGACCCTCAATGCCGCAGGCGAGGTGGAGTTAGATGCCATGCTCATGGACGGTGCGACGTTGCGGGCGGGGGCAGTGGCCGCCGTCCGTTTTGTCCGTAACCCCATAGTCCTTGCCCGTGCCGTCATGGAGCAGGGCTCCCATGCTATGCTCGTGGGGGAAGGTGCCTGGCAGTTCGCCGCCCGCCAGGGCATCGCCCTCTGCGCGCCTGAGGAGCTGGTGGTGGAGCGGGAACTGCAACGTTACCGAAGCTTGCGTCGCCAAAGGCACCAACCTACCAGAAGCTTCTTCGAACGTCCACCTCGAGGCACAGTCGGGGCAGTGGCCATCGATTGGCACGGCCACGTGGCCGCCGCGACCTCGACGGGTGGCACCCCTCTCAAGGCCCCGGGAAGGGTAGGAGATTCTGCTCTCATAGGCTGCGGTACCTACGCCGACGACGCCACAGGAGCAGTCTCGGCTAGTGGCTGGGGCGAGACGATCATGCGCGTGGTGTTGGCCAAGACCATCTGCGACCTGATGGGCGCCGGCTTCGATAGCCGGGAGGCCGTGCGCGAGGGTATTGCCATTCTGGGCAGGAAGGTGCAGGGCCTGGGCGGCGCCATCGCCATCAACTCCCGCGGACAAGTGGGGTGGGGGTTTAATACCCCCAGGATGGCCTATGCCTACATGATCCATGGCGGCGAAATCGTAACCGGCATCTGACCGCAACCTCGTCCCTGCAGCAACTGGATGTGCCCTCTGGAGGAACCGATGCGCAACCTAATCGCCGTGCTGCTTTCTTTTCTCGTAGTTGGACGTGTAGGAGCAGGAGACCGCACCTTCGACTTTCGTGCCCTGGTGAATGATGTCTCAGCGTACAAGAACTTCTTCGACTCGGGTGCAAGCGGGGGGCACACCCTGCAGGTTATCTCCATCAATCAGATCAAACTCAAATGGTGGTTTCAGGTCGAGTTCACCGCAGATTTCAACCGTCACCTCAATCCCGGCCATGTGAGCGATTACTACCTTGAGGCAGGTGTCCTGAAGTATGTGTTGCGCAGGTTGGCCGTGAATTACCAGCGAGTACATGGCACCCTCGTGGGCAAGCCCATCAACCAAATCGGGGTGCGTTACAGCTTCTGAACCGCTTTTTCGTCTAGGCTACCGAGGATCGCCGGAGACCGAGCAGCGTTCTAAGAGTGCTCGGGCTCGCGCCAACCTCTTGCCTGCCCTGCGACGGATTCCCTCATCTAATGGGAGGTTGAGCATGGCCTGGGCGTGGAGACGTGCCATCCCCTCTTCGCCCAGTGCAGTGTAGGCTTCGGCGAGTTTGAGGCGACAGACGATTTCGTTGTAATGGTTGTTTTCCGACTCCTGGAGCAACGACGCGAGCAATTGTTCGTACCAGTGCACAGCGTTGCGGTAGTCCCTCTTTCTGTAATAGGCCTCTGCCAACGGCCAGAGGAAGAAACGGCTTTGCGGAGCCAGTGCGAGCCCTTCATGGGCGCAGGCCAGAGCACCATCCAGGTGGCCGGCGTCCATCAGTATCCAGGCAAGGTCACTGAGACCAGTGAGGCGTGAGTAGCGTCCCCTTTCAATAGCCGTGCGGACTAAGCGAATCCCTTCTTCGCGCTCTTCGGGGACGAACGGGAGCCAACTGAGGTAGCGCAGCAGCTTCCCGCGCCAGTACTTGTAACTGCCTATACCCAGGTAGGCGTCGGCGAGCGAGGAGTCCAGGCGCACGGCCGTTTCAAGATCCCGGAGGCATGATTGTCCGTCCTGCCAGGCTGCCAGATACCTCCCCTCCCGCGCTGCGTGGAAGGCCCGATAGCCATAAGCGGCGCCTCGGAAGAAGTGGGACCAGGCGTCCATAGGGTTGCTGCCAATGCGTTGCGACGCCAAACGGATGGTCTTGAGGGTCAGTCCCGCGAAGGCGGTGCGTCCTTCGTCTGTCTCATAGTCTAACATGCGGCTGTGCAAGAGCGCTGCCTGGAAGAATGGGCCTGCCGGGTCGGTTGGGAAGGCTGTCGCCAGCGAGTCGAAGCAGGCCTGGGCCTGCTGGTAGTGGTGGATGACCGTGAAGGCGATACCCCGCCGCACCAGCGCGTTAGTATGCGAGGTGTCCAAAGGGGATGAGCGGGCCCATGCGGCGGAAATGCATAGCATCGCACCCAGCGCCAGGGTCCACAAGGCCCGCGATGAGTCCCTCACAAACTCACGCGCGCCAGGATTAAGGCGCGCAGCGGTGGATTCCTCTTTTTCGCTCTTCATCTTTGATTCGTCGCGCGCGAAGCAGCTTTCAGCAAAAAGGCCCACTGTGCGGTGGGCCTTAAGGGTTTCTGCCAAATAGCTGGCCGATGGCTATTCGAGGATAAAGTCCCTGGGATTTGTCGGCTTTCCGTCCACTATCACTTCATAATGCACGTGGGGACCTGTAGCTTGTCCGGTGTCCCCCAAAAGACCAATGACGTCCCAGCGGAAAACGCGCTGCCCTTCCACGACCAAGGTTTTGGACAGGTGCGCGTAGCGTGTCTGCTTGCCGTAGCCGTGATCGATTACAACCTCCTTCCCATAGCCACTGTTGGGCCGGTAGACGTTAATGACAGAGACCACTACCCCGTCGGCAGTAGCGTAGACAGGTTCGCCGCGGTGGGCAGCGAAGTCCATCCCTTCATGCATCCCCCATCGTCCGGTAAAGGGGTGGCGTCGCATGCCAAACACGTCAGTGACGCGATAGTTTTCCACTGGCGCGATCGACGGGGTGTGATTGTAAAGGTCTTGCTTGCTCTGCCACTTGGCTTCAATCTGTTCGCGGCTGGTCTTAAGGAGCTGCATTCGGCGCTCCAGCTCATCCAGCAGCTCTTTCGAAGCCTCAGCTGTGGCCAAGGGTGTATCCTTCGAGGGCGTGAGGTACTCAAGTCCGGTGGCAAATCCTCCCACACCCGCAGCCCTTACACCACGGCCCAGAGTGTCTAGGTCGACGAACAGGCGCATTTCGTTGTCGGTTTTTTCCAGCTCGACAATCTTGGATTGAATTCGGTCGATCTGCTCCCCCATCTCGGCCAGTTTGATGTTGAGGGCCATGTTAGCGCTGGCAAGACTCCTGAGCCGCGCGTCGTGGAAAAAGTCGGTGAACACCGCCAACACACCCGCCACCAACAGCCCCATCAGAGCAACAGCAGAAACCCCCAGGAGCACTGCGTGTCTCCATCCGAGGTTGATCTCCTTCACCTCCGATCCCCCGAGGGAGAAGAAGATCAACTTGATCGATTTTCCGCGCATCTGTGCTTCCTTCGGTCTCCTGTCACTTCCTCTGCCCGGACGGGGCTCTTGGCGCGCTCCGCCAGGCGTTTCCTATGGGTGAGAGCACGTTTCTGAAGCAAGGGTGCGTGGCAATTTAATAAAGAAATGCTCATTTGTCAAGAAAAAAATTTCGGCTCTGTAAAATTTTTGGTCTGTTTCTCAGTTTGTGTCATGGCCAGTGATCGCTACCGGCAAGCGGCTCACCCCAGGTAGGAGCGCAGCCCCCGCCCTTTTGCCAGGCGCCTGAGGCGGCGGAGCGCCTTCTCCTTGATCTGTCGGACACGTTCGCGCGTCAGGCCCAGTCTGGCTCCGATCTCCTCCAAGGTCAGTGCCCTCTCCTGGTCAAAGCCGTAGTAGAGGCGGATGACCTCGGCCTCGCGCGGCGAAAGGGCGTTGAGGGCCGCCTGGATTTCTTCGCGCAGAGACTGGGCCATGAGAGGCGAATCGGGTGCGGGGATATCGTGGCTCGCTATGACGTCTTCAAGAGAGCCTTCCTCGTCGGGGAAGAATGGAGCCGTGAGCGAGACGTGCGGGGCACCCAATTGGAGCACGTCGGTGACGTCCAACGGGTTGAGCTCCAGGACGCCGGCCACTTCCTGAGCCGTGGGCTCACGTTCAAACTGCTGTTCCAGCAAAGAAAAAGTCTTCCCAATGCGCATGAGGGCACCTACCCGATTCAGGGGGAGCCGAACAATGCGAGACTGCTCAGCCAGGGCCTGGAGGATGGATTGTCGTATCCACCACACCGCGTAAGAAATGAACTTGAAACCCCTGGTCTCGTCAAAACGAGTGGCCGCCTTGATGAGCCCCAGGTTGCCTTCATTGATGAGATCGCCGAGTGAAAGGCCTTGGTTCTGGAATTGCTTGGCCACGGACACGACAAAACGCAGGTTGGCTCTTGTGAGTCGTTCCAACGCAGCCGAGTCTCCCTCCCGTGCCCTTCGGGCAAGCTCCACCTCTTCGTTGGGAGAAAGGAGCGGCTCTTGTCCGATCTCACGAAGATAGCGTTCCAGCGAATGGGCCTCTCCGCCCATTCGCAGTTTTCGAGGAGAAGGCATTCTGGCCGTCCATTAGCCTTTCATTGCAGCCCAACATAAATATAGACAATCTGCGGTAGTCTGTCAATCGAATTCGCTCCCTGGGGGCGCGCTCCCTCAACAGAGGCGAAAAAGTCAAAAAAGTGCTTGCTTTTTTCGCGAAAATGATTATCTTAGGGCAGTGATAAACGAGCGTGGGAGTTCGTATGCGTGCTGCAGTAGTCCTTGCCTTAGCGTCGATTGTCCTTGCTGGGGTGCTCTTTGGAGGCGCGGTCATTTCCCGCTTCGAGGCGGAGCCCGGTCTCAACAAGGTCACACTTCGGTGGACTACCGCAGTGGAGTCCAATCTGAAGGGCTTTGAGGTAGAACGGGGCTTTGACGGCAAGACCTTCCAGTTTGTCGCCCTGGTAGAGGCAGCGGGCAATTCTTCTGCGCCCCGGGACTATGTTTACGAGGACCGGACGGTGTTCAAGTCCACGGGTCACGTTTTCTACTATCGTCTGAAGCTCGTCGACTTTGACGGGAGCTTTGTCTACTACGACAAAGTCGTCTCAGTGACCCCGCAGATCTCCAATGTACGGCACACGTGGGGGAGCATAAAGGCTATGTTTCGGTAAGAATTGTCGCTTTGCAGAGAATGAGCCCGCTGTGATCAGTGGGCTTTTTTGTTTTCGGGCAGGATTTTTCCCCTCCGCCAATCCCCAACGTATCTCTATTGCTCCTGTGGCGGAAGGGCAGTTCGGTCCATTTCCTGAGCGGCCTGGAGCTGGCGCATCGCCTCCATCTTCCCGGTCAGATGGAGGAAGTCGGTGTTGGCTCGCTCCAGGGCGCTGCGGGCGTTGTTGAGGTGCGTGTTCAGCAGTCGTAGGCTCTCGCCTAACCGGCCAGCATCCTGCCGCAGCCCTTCAATGGCCTGCAAGATGCGTCGCGCTGTATCCTCGATTCGTTGTCCCTCCAGCCCCATGAGCACCACGCGCAAGAAAAAGTAGAAGCTATTGGGAGAGACTACCACGACGTGTCGATCCTGGGCATGAGCGAGTAGCCCATGTTCGCCCGCGATGATCTCGTAGTAGACTGCCTCTGAGGGCACGTACATGAGGGCAAAATCCACTGTTCCCTCGGCGGGCACGATGTACTTTTCGGCGATGCTTTCGATGTGGCGCTTGATGGTGCGCACGAAGGCGCGCAGGTACGTGGCCCTTTCCTCCTCGCTGCGCGCGGCGCGGATCTGGCGATAGTCCTCCAGGGGAAACTTCGCATCGATAGGAATGAGCCCTTTGTCGCTGACGATAACCGCGTCCACCACCTGGCCGTTGGCAAAGCGGTGCTGCAGGCGAAAGCACGTCCTGGGCAGCACTTGCTCCAGCAGGTCGCGCAGGACCTGCTCACCGATGTTTCCTCGCAGCTTGGGGGAGCGGAAGAAATCCTGGAACTCGCGCATCTGACGGCCGATCTCTTGCATCTGTCCTAGTTCGTGGTGCACCATGCTCAAGGCCTGTGCCGCCGCCTCGAGTCGCTCGGCGATGCTGCGCTGCGTCGCCTGCATCTGTTGCTGCATGAGGCTGGTGCTCCGTTCCAAGCTCCCGCGCATGTCCTGGAGCCACTGGGTAACGATGGCGAGCGCGGAGGCGTCCGGCTGGCGTTTTTCGAGCTCCCGCCAGCGCCGTTCCTGGCGCGCATTCACGACCCACAGCGCCCCGAGCACCAAAACTACGGCGCAGGCAAGGACAAGAAGGGAGACCGCAGACACGTGCTCACTCCGCAGCTGGGTGGTTGGTGGAAGTCGCCGGACAGATCTGGTTGTAGGCGCAGTAGGGGCACGCATTGTATTCGTCCGGCGTGGCGGCGTACTTCCGCAGGCGAATCCCTTGTGCTGCCTTCTTGATGTCCGCTTGGGCTCTAGCAAGGAGTTTCTCGCTCACGGCCGCGCGCCCCGTGACTCCACTTTCGACGTAGCGCAGTTCCACAAAGTCAGGTGCCCGCCCGTGGACCTGCAGATAGGCCAGGGCGTAGATGGAGAGTTGCCGGCTATCCCTGGCCTCCTTGTTGGCTTTCTCCTGGTCCGCTACCGCCGAGGACTTGAAATCGACCACGTAGACCGCGCCGTCCCTCACGTCCACTCGGTCCCAACGACCGGTGACGCGATCATTATCCAGGACGAAGCTGAACTCTTCCTCCACCAGTGCAGGGACCAGCCCGCTCTGTTCCTCTTGTGCAAAATAAAGCTCCAACGCCTTAAGGCCGGCCGCGAAGCGCTGTTCCTCGTGCTCCCGCGACAGGAAGCCCTCGCTACTCCAGGCGCGGCGAAAGGCCTCGTGCAGATGGTCGACGCTCACGTCCTGTCCTGCAAGCTTGCGGCGATGGTATTCCTCCAGCGCCTTGTGGATAGCATTGCCGTAGACGATGGTGTGGTGCGGCAGGAGGGGCACGCGCAGCACGTGGATGTACTTGTACTTGAGGGGACAGGTCAGGTAGTCGTCCACCTGCCGATGACTGATGGTGAGGATTTGGTGTGCGGGGATGGGCGCCGACAGATCCGGTGCCGCCTCTGCCGGTGGCGCATGGCGATGGATGACCTCCAGCGCAGAGGCGCGCTCGTAGCTTTCGTCGGCGCGCACGGTGTCCAGGGCCTCCAGCACGAAGCGGCTGACTTTCCGCGGTCGCTTTCCACCGTAGTCGCGACCGCTGGTCAGGTAGAGTTCCTCTTTGGCCCGCGTCATGCCCACAAAAAAGAGACGCCGCTCCTCTTGCAAGTGCGTGTCGCCAGGGGGCACGATGTCTTTGACCAACTCCGGTGGCAGGGAGAGCGCCTCCCCGCGGGCGCGAGAGGGAAAGTGATCCTCCACCAGGCTCACCATGAAGACAACGCGGAACTCTAGCCCCTTGGCCTTGTGCACCGTCAGCACGTTAACGGCATCGAGATCGGTGTCGGCCTGGGCCGTGGGCGGATCGTCGCCCGCCTCGATGAGCGCATCCAAATGGGCCACAAACTCCTGCACGCGGTCCTCGGTGGCCATGGCACAAAACTCGCGCACGATGTCAAAAAAGCGGGCGATGTTAAGGATTTGCACTTCCGCTTCCACGGTCTGCGCGCTAGTAAGGCGCTTCAATAGGCCACTCTCGGTCAGAAAGCGATAGAGGACTACACCGGCATTGTTGGTGCGCGCCACTTCCAAGAATTTGCGTGTGTTCTCGACGATTCGGGCCGCTGTGGCCTGTGCCTCCGCCGATACGACGAGGTCCGGGAGCTGCGGCAGCGCCTCAAAGACCTGGAACAGCGAGATGTTGCGCAACTTGGCATAAGCAGTGCACCGCGCAAGGTCAAGGGGCGGGAATTGGTAGACCTCCGATTGGGCAAGGTGGAAAAGGCTCACCGAGTCATCCGGATTGCTCAACGTGCGCAAAAAGTTGACCAGCAAGCGCACTTCCTCGCGGCTATAGAGGCCACGGCTTCCGCTAAACTGGAATGGGATGCCGCGCATGTTGAGCGAGCGCAAGAAGGGGTCGGCGTGGTTATTGGCCCGAACGAGGATGGCAAAGTCGCGGTAGCAGTAACCGCCGGCCTTCATTTTTTGCTCGATGATAGAAGCTACCGCGTCTGCCTCGCTGGACAAGGTGTCGAAGTGCCGGTGCATAACCGGTGCCCCATCGGTGCGCTGGGCCCGCAACTGTTTGCTGATGCTTCGCTGCACCTCTAGGCGTTCGGGATCGTTGTGCCGGATCAGCCGGTAGGCGGCATCCAGAATTTGCTGCGTGGAACGGTAGTTTTCAGTCAGAACCACCAGACGCGCCTGTGGATAGGACTTGAGAAAGTTGATCACGTTGCTGATCGCCGCACCGCGGAACTTGTAGATCGACTGATCGTCGTCCGCCACCACAGTGATGTTGCCGTTGGCACCCGCCAAAAGGCTCACCAGCACGAACTGGGCATAATTGGTGTCTTGAAACTCGTCCACCAGAATGTACCGGTAACGTTGGCGGAGGTCCTGCAGCACAGACGGATGTTCGCGGAGGAGCTTGAGCGCCAGAGCCACCTGATCGCCAAAGTCCACCATTCCCGCCTCGGCCAAAAGCCGTTGGTGGCAGGCATAGGTGCGCGCCAACTCCATCTGTCTGGCCGCGCGCTCCTGCAATTCCTTGTCCTCTGGGTGTTCCTCCGCCTCTTTGGCTAGGCGTTGCGCAAAGGCCAAGTACTCTTCCGGACTCACATCCTCGTCCTTGGCGCGGCTGAAGAGCGTGAGCAATGCGGAGATAAAACGAGTTGGGTTCCCCAGGGGCCGATAAAAGTCCAGGGGGTAGGCAAAGAGGTGCTGGCGGAAGAAGATGTTCTGCTCGGCCTCGGCCAGCACCTGAAAATCTGGAGTCAGGCCGAGCTCGAATGCGTACTGGCGCAGCAGATGGTCGCCAAAGGAATGAAAGGTGCCGATCCACACGTTGGCAAAACCGTAGGGTACCAGCACGTCCACCCGTTCTTCCATTTCGGCGGCGGCCTTGTCGGTGAAGGTGAGGGCCAGGATCTCTTCGGGCCGAGCCTTTTTGGTGGCAATGAGGTAAGCGATGCGGTGCGTAATGACGCGCGTCTTGCCGGTACCGGCGCCGGCCACGACCATCAGCGGCCCTTCGCCAAAGGTGACCGCTTCCCGCTGCTCAGGGTTGAGTCGATCCAGGATGGCCTCCTCACTCATGGTGCGCATTGCTTGGCTCCTTGTGACGACCTTCCTCCGTTGCGACGGTGTGCGCCTATCCGCCGATACGCTGGCGTTTGAGCAGATACTCCAACAACGCCCGGTCGTACGGCGCTGCGGTGTCTATCAGCACATAATCGATCTGATGCTCCCGACAGCCTCTTCGGTACGCGTCGACGAACTGCTCCACCAGGGTCCTGTATTCGCCCCGAATGTGCCACGGCTGGGTGCTGATGGTCTCGCCCGTCTCCATGTCTTTGAACTGCGCGTCCTGCCGGAAGCTGAAGCTGCGCTCCAGTGGATCGAGGACGTGGAAGACGATGACCTCGTGCTTGCGGTGGCGGAAGTGTTGCAGCCCCGCCAGCACGCTGCTCGGGTCGTCAAACAGGTCCGAAAAGATGACGATCAGCCCACGACGCTTGATGCGCTCGGCAAGTTCGTGAAAGGTGGCCGCGACGTTTGTTTTACTGCGACTGCGCGCACGGTCCAGCTCCCGCAGGATAACATGCAGGTAGCTGGACACCGAGCGCGGCGGCAGAAACGTACGAATCTTCTGGTCAAAGGTCACTAAGCCTACCGCATCCCGCTGCTGAAGCATCAGGTACGTGAGCGCAGCCGCAAGGTAGGAGGCATACTGGAGCTTGGTGAGCTCACCGGAGGTGAAGCCCATGGAACCAGAGGCATCCAGCAGCAGGTAGCACTTGAGGTTGGTCTCTTCCTCAAACTCTTTGACGTAGAAGCGGTCGGTGCGGCCGTAGACCTTCCAATCGATGTGCTTGATCTCGTCGCCGGGCATGTACTGCCGATACTCGGCAAACTCGACGCTGAAGCCGTGGTAAGGGCTTCGGTGCAAACCGGCGATAAAGCCCTCCACCACGAGCCTGGCGCGCAGGTCCATGGTGGCCAACTTGGAGACGACTTCCGGCTGCAGGAACCGGCGATAGTCTTGGGATGCCTTGGGCATGGCGGGTCATGCTTCAGTGCTGTCTAGGAGTCGGCGCACGATCTCCTCGGTGCCCACGCCGTCTGCTTCTGCATTGAAGTTGGTAACCAGCCGATGCCGGAGGACTGGCAGGGTCACTGCCCGCACATCGGCGATGTCGGGCGTGGGGCGGCCGTCCAAAATGGCTCGCGTCTTGGCGCCGAGGATGAGGTACTGCGAGGCGCGGGGGCCGGCACCCCAACTTATCCAGTCCCGAATGAACTTGGGTGCCCCGTCATGGTTTGGGCGCGTCTTCCGCACTAGCTCCACGGCGTAGCGAATCACCGCATCGGCCACTGGCACGCGCCGCACCAGGTCCTGGAGGGCCACAATCTCCGCCGCGTTCAATACCTTGCTTAGGTCAGCACTGTAGGCGCTGGTCGTTGACCGGACGATTTGTACTTCCTCGTCTGCAGCGGGATAATCCACCCAAAGACTGAACATGA
>JAPDPR010000018.1:24359-54327 GCA_034506335.1 candidate division KSB1 bacterium | reverse complement strand
CGCAAGTGAGCTACGTATGGTTGCTGGACGGCCAGGAGGTTTCCCGAGGGCGAGCGGATATCCCAGCTGGTTCCCTCGTTACTTTGGACTATGAATGGCCATGGTCGTTCGAACGACACGAGCTGGAGTTTTTCATCGACCCCGAGAATCAGGTTCCCGAGGAGGAGGAAGGAAACAATGCACTGCTTGTGGTTACCAACGCCCTGGCCGTAGGCTTTTACGTGGAGCAAAGCGTCTATGACTACTTCCACCAGTACCAGAGGGAACTGGGCGTGCATGCGAATTCGTGGGAGGATTGGGCGCAGCGGCACGTACGACGCTGGAACAAGATGTTTGCGGAGGCCGTGTACCCCGAAACGCCATCGGGCGTGCTGGACCGCATTCGCATCGATCACATCACCATCGTTCCTGACGGAAGCCTTCCCTTGGCTGGTGGATTAGCTACCAACACACCGAACCTCCAGGATCGGACCGTTGACCTACAATGGGGATTTCCCGCGAGTCTGCTCTCCACGGGCTTTTATTCCAACCACACAAGTACGGGTGACAACAATCCCTTCTTTTTCGAGGGCTCACTGCTCCATGAGCTGGGGCATGCGCGCTACCTAATCGACCTCTACGGTTTCAATGTGCACGATGACGGGAAGGGGAACACGGTTGCCATCAAGGAAGGTGGTCAGCTCATCGTGGGCACCCCGTTCATGCCAATGGTGGGTGGTGATGCGGTCCACTACACCCCGTACAAAGGGCTGATGAATGGCGAATACACATGGGTTGACCGCTATAGTGCGGTAGCATTGAACCTAATCGCAGGTCATAGAGCCACCGAAGGCAACTACAACGCCCCGGGCAACATCGGGGTTTTCATGCAAGACTTGCCCTTTGACAACTGTGTGACCCTCGAGGATCAGGCAGGCAATCCCCTCCCTCAGGCGCGAGTCTCCATCTTTCGCGCAACCGGACGGCCAGGGGTGTGGTATGGCAAGTACTTCGACGATACCCCAGACCTCACTCTGTGGGCCAATGACTTGGGCGAAGCCTACGTGGGACGGTGCCCGTTTTCGGCCGACGGTGTCATCGTCCACGACTATGGGCTTTCCAACGCTGTCGTGATCCTCAAGGTAGAATGCGGAGACAGGGTGGGCTATGGGTTTTTGGAGTCCACGGACTTTAACATGGAGTATTGGCGGGGCCATATAGAGCTGGGGCGCTACACACTCCGGGTCAATATGCTGCCGCGGACCGCCTTGGGCTCGTCGATCGCCGAGCATAGGGCCGTGCTCCCGACGTTAAGCCCTGCCTTTCCTAACCCCTTCAACCAGACCACAGAGTTTGTTTTTTCGGTGGGAGGACAAGGACATACACAGGTCGCCATTGTTGACGTCGCAGGGCGGGAAGTCAGAACGCTGGTTGACCACTACCTTGCCCAGGGGCAATACCGGGTGAAGTGGGATGGTCGCGACGTGCATGGCGTTGAAGTCCCGTCCGGAGTGTACTGGTGCCGGTTAAGCAACGGCATCCTGGTGCGGCAGCAAAAGGTAACGCTCCTGCGATAGCATGACCACCCGACATGCGACATGGCGCCGCCGCTTCGGATGTGTCACCTGGGTGTTGGCCCTTTTCCTGTCGCCGAGCGGCACTTGGGGGCAGCATGAGCTTTCTTCCCTTTGGGTGACCGGAACAGACCCGCTATTCACCACCTATGCAGCTCCTTTGAGCCGTTCGCAATTTGTGCTAGACGAAGGGTACCAGTTCAAATTCTATGAGGCGGAAAGGGGCATCGAGTTTGCGACCGACAATGGCGGCAGTCTTGGTATCGTGTTCAAGATGGACGGTCGCCTATGCTACCTTCTGCGCGATATGCACGGGCAACCGGTGGTGACTGCTTCCTATAGCGATCTGGTGCGGTATCAGGTGCGGCCTTTTGCGGACATTGATGTGCAGGTGAGTTTCCAAGTCTACAGCTCCCGAATCGCCATTCAGGAAACCACAGTGGGCAACGTAGGCCAGACGACACACGAGCTGGACATTTACCTGCTCTTTTCGCATCCCCAGGGTGTGGTGGAACCGGTTGTCATAGACAACGGGCGAGGCTTTGCCTGCGGCCACGAAGAGCCCCCGGACTGGTGGACGACTGAGCATGGCATTCCGCATTGTCGGTATGTGACAGACCTGTTGTTGCTTGACGCCCGGGCGCAGGGGTACGGCGGCTACAACCAGCTCGGTGGAGTCCCGCTTCCGCCCTTGGCCAGGCAGGGCACCGGAGACAGTTACTGCCTTGAATGGGGCGAGGTTCGTCATGCTGACGGTAGTTTGTGTTTGCACCAACCGCCTGAGGTGCAGCAACTCATTTGGCGATTAGGCAGGGAGGAGGAGATACTCACTGAGGAAACACCCCAGTGGGGCGAGCCGAGCTCAAACGTGCCCGGCAATGGGTTGCAAGCCTGCGAACTGGGCAACTTCCGCAATCCTCCCCTCCAGGTCGGCGACACCGTCATGGTGGCGTTCACCTGTAGCGCCAGTGGCGAGCAGGGTGTAGGTCGAGCTACAGTGAGTCAGCTTCCTGTTCCCGGGGGAATACGAGTTGATGTCATACTTTCGCCCACGGTGATACCGCCGGCGCCAAGGGACGTCCGCGTCCACTTTGCGGCGAACAACCAAGCAGCGGTGGTGAGCTGGGTCCCGGAGCCGGGGTGTCGCTACAGCTTGTACCGGCGGACTGCCGGTACCCCGGGGCGCTACGACTTGGTGGCTAAGGATTTGACTGACCCCGGCTATCTGGACATGGGTCTGAATCCGGATAGCAGCTACCGATACGTGCTCTTAGCCGCCGATGCGGGTGGCAGGTGGGGCTGGCGGTCGCAAGAAGCAGGCCGGCCGGCGGTCCGTGTCTTTTTCGCCGATGTAACCAATAGTCGTCTATCTGGCCTTTTGGACGACGAACCCCACGTGCTGGCTCTGCAGCGCTCAATGCGTCTCCATCCAGGCGAGAGACGTGGGTTCCGCTTGATCCGCGCGGTCATCCCCAGGGGCGGCAACCTCGACAGCCTGGTCGCGGCGTGCGATCGGCTCATGAGCTACGACATGGACCAGGCTTTGCGGGAGGACGAAGCGGCCTATGCATGCGTCCCTGAGCCTTCTTCGCTGAGCACACCTGAGCGCCTGATGTACTGGAGCGCCTTTTCCATGATGCGACAGTGCATGATGCCACCGGAAGGAGAGTGTTCATTCAACTACTACTTGTTTTCTCGCGAGCCCACTTGGGGCTGGGGGCACGGGGGACAGGTTTTTCACGAGAGTCTGGCTATGCTGGCCTACGCGTACATGGACCCCGAGGGTGCGCAGAACTCGCAGCGGGTCTTTGCCGAGCGCATGAACAGCCGCAGCGAGTGGCCAGACGGTTACATCCCCTATCGCGTTGGCCCGTACTTGAATGAGCTCCTCTTCTGGGCCAACGAGCACTCTTCCTCGGCCCCCTGGTTCAATTGGGAGAATTGGGAGGTATTCCGCATCACCGGCGACACCATCTTCTTGCGGGATATGTACGAGTGCGGCAGCAGGTTCCACGATTTCTGGGTCAGGGAGCGCGACGATGACCGAGACGGGTTGTGCGAATGGGGAGGCGACGCCTTTCTGGAGTCGGTGCGGGACTATAACGTGATCTGGCACCTTCTGGGTGGCTATACAGACCCGCACAACGCCAACAAGGTGGAGGCGCTTGACCTGAACTGTGAACTCGTGATGGAGGAAAGGTCACTGGCCAAGATGGCCGCCGCGCTGGGCCGCCACGAGGAAGCTCAGCGCTGGGAGCGCCTAGCCCAGGCCCGCGCGGATGCGATCAATGCCCTGATGTGGGACCCGGAGACGCGCTTCTACTACCACGTGGAAAAAAATACCCACACCTTTACCTACCGCTCGACAAACGACTTGCGCCGCAAGGAACTCATCGGGTTCCTCCCGCTCTGGGCTGGCGTGGCCAATCAGGCCCAGGCGCGCTACCTGGTGGCCGAAGTTCAGAATCCATCCACGTTCGGGCGGCCGTACGGGGTGCCTTTGCTCGCTCATGACGACCCTTATGACGGCTACGACGCACAGGCAGTGTACCCGGAATGGAACTATTTGGTTTTCCGAGGGCTGTTGGAGTATGGCTACTACAATGAAGCTCGGGATTTGGCGGAAAGGGTGTGCAGCGGAGTCATCGCCACGCTGTCCCGTTTTCACGATTTCTACGAGTCGTACCACTGCGACATGCCTCGGCCCTCGGACTCATGGCTGCACACCTACATTTGGACCGGCGTGGTGGCGCGCATGCTCCTTGATCTGAACGAAGTGGGCGCCCAGGTCGAAAAAGAGCCTGGCGCCGACAAGGGCGTTGTCCTGCAGGTCTACCCCAATCCGTTCAACACCCGCCTCGAAGTGTTCTTTACGCTCGACAAAGAGGAGGTGGGCTCCCTCGTGCTTTATGATGTTGCCGGCCGCGAGGTGTGCAGACTTGCCGAGGGACGACTCCCCGCAGGCCAAAGCCGGAAAGTGTGGGACGGTGCATCACGGGAGGCGAAAATAGGCTCAGGCGTATATTTCCTCGTTCTTCGGGCGGGGACTTCCCAGTGGAGCACGAAGATTGCATTGGTGAAGTGACAGCATGTGCAAGGATGGTGGGGAACTGGAAGACAGCTCAGGAGGGTCTTGCGATGCGTTTTGGCGGTAGGTTGTCGCACCACACACTTCTAAGCTGGCTGCTGCTTGGCAGCGGAACCATGCTCAATGCAGGCGAGCGGGTCCCGGCGCCTCCCTACGAGGTGCCCGTGGTGGTCGTCTCCTACTTCCCCGTAGCCGGCGATTCCATTGACATCACGGTCACAGGTGATTGGGGCAGGAGCCTTGCTTACACACGCGCCAAGACCGATAGCCTCACCAAAAGGATCGCTGCCTGCTTGGAGGAGGGCTCGCGTTTTCGTGCGTACAAGAACCCGCAGGCGAAGCCGAGTCTTAAGTATCGGGTTCTGAAGAAATTCGAATTTCTGGAGCCCTTGCCCTTGCGATTCAAACCTGGGCACGCGTTGCCGATGCCCGATTACTATGCTGTGGTCACCCGCATCAATGTCAAGTACTGGGTGGAGAAGAAGGGAGTCAAGGAGATCTGGCTGTGGGCGTACCATGGCGGCAAGTTGGATCTGTGGGAGTCCAACATGGCTGGCCCATTTGGTGATGTGAGCAACAGCGATCGCGATCCCACCGATCTACCAACGCTTGGGAAGACATACACCTTGTACCACTATAACTACCAGCGGGGCCTTTCGGAAGCCATCGAAGACCACATGCACCAAATCGAGGCAGTGCTAAATTTTGTTGACGGTAGGGACGTAACCCCCGAGGAGAAGTGGCCTGAGCTCCTCTTTTGGGGTAAATTTGTTGGGAGCGACAAGACCCACAAGATCGTGCGCCCGGGATGTGGTTGGGCTCATTACCCGCCGAATGCGGAGCGCGACTATGATTGGAAGAACCCGCGCATGGTGTGGACGGACCTGGAAGACTGGCGCCCCGATGGGACTGGCGAGAAAAAGCAGGTGAATTGTCAGCGCTGGAACTGCAACAGCCTTGATTGGTTCATCTTGTGGATGCAGAGCTTGCCGGGGTGGAACAACGGTCTGGAATACGAAGGTCGTCCACTCACGAACTGGTGGGTGTTCATAGGTGATTTTGACCATGCGATGAAACGAATGCTGCGCTTAGTGCAGTAGACGTGTCAAGGTTTGGAGGAGCTGGTACCATGAGTTCTATAACGGTGAAAAGGTGGAAGCGTGCAGTCTTGTCCACGCTTCTGGTGTTGCCGTTGGCAACCTGCCTGGCACAGGTCACACAGATTGGGGCCATTGACGTGCTGGGCGGCATCAATGCCGGCACGATTGTAGCGACAACCCAGCCGGAGCTAGTGTATGGAGCTCTGGACAAGATCTTTGACGGGAACGGTTTTACCAGCGGCGGCGTGCAAAACTCCGCAACGCTGACCGTGACGCTTCTCTTTGACAGCGCCCTTGTACTCAAGGGGAGCAAAGTCTTTTTCTGGATGGAGGGGCTTTGGTCGTTGGAAGCAGCAGGGCAGCCAGAGGACTTGCTCAATCGCAGCGGTTCGTACCAGCTGCTGGTGGACAGGCGGGCGTGCCATTTTTTCACCTGGGACTCTGTGTCCTTTTCGAGCGAGCGTGTGCGGGTGGTACGCCTTAGCGGGAGGAACACCCAGAGTGACAGCAGCTACGCAATCCTCGGCGAATGGGTGCTGTACAGCGGGCGCACGCTTGTCGGGCTCAGGATTGTCCCCTCGGACTTCAAGATGGTGCCTGGCACGAGCCTGCAGGTGACGGCCAAGACTGTTGACAGCGAAGGCAGGGTGTGGCCATATACTTTTCCGACCCCTGTGGCATGGAGCTCCTCCAATCCGGACGTGGCCTACGTGGGGGAAATGGGCGATGTGCACGCGGTCGCCGTGGGCAGTTGCGACATCGTAGGCACCAGCGGGCCCCTCACCGGCACCACACGTTGCACGGTGGTGGAGGACTTTGTCGCTGAGAAGGTCCAACCGATGGTCCTGCCTGTTGCGGTAGTGCTCCAAGACCAGATCATCGACAAAGTCAACAAGAGGCGCATCCACCAGGTCCGAGGATGGGCAGACCCATTAGTCCTGGTGTACCAGCTGGTGGAGGAGTTCTACCAGTGCAGCGACGGTGTGATTCAATACCAGATCGTGGAGATCCACGACGACGTGCAATGCTTCTCGCGTCTGGATGGGAAATTCATGTCGCTGGACACTCTTGCCTACTATTTTGGTCCGGGCGGAAGGCTCTACGGCAGGACCACGCCAGGTACTTTGCAGTACATGGCAGAGATCGAAGATCGTGTCAAGTTCGATTACGCGGCCATGATTGATTACCATCACTTTGACCAGAAAAGGAATGAGGGACGCATCACCGAGGTGTGGGTCTACACGTTCCCCTTCGGTGGGATGTGGGAGTCGCAGCTCATAGGGCCAGGAGCTTTTTGGTATAACTCGCCGCCCATGAACCACCCGGGCTTGCGGCGTTTGTTGCCGGTGATGGGCTGGAACTATGAGCGCGGCATTGCTGAAGCCCTGGAAAGCTACGGCCATCGCTCAGAAAGCGCCCTGGCACACACTTACGGGCGGTGGGATCCCAATGCTTCTTCCCCCAACAATTGGGAGATCTACACCACCATCGACAAAATCAAACCGGGCCAG
This sequence comes from candidate division KSB1 bacterium, assembly GCA_034506335.1. Taxonomy (NCBI): domain Bacteria; kingdom Pseudomonadati; species Candidatus Zhuqueibacterota bacterium. Next base: position 47,075 of record JAPDPR010000018.1, on the reverse strand, counting down.
GCTCATGTGGGTAACATCCACTATCCACCAAATGGCATGAGTGACTATGATTTTGGTAATCATCGCTATGTCACCACCTACGCTGACAACTGGAAGCGCTATCCCATTCTCCTGGACCAGACGCGGGTGATCAACTGCTCGGAATGGGGCTGCTCGCACTTGGGGTACATGCGCTGGTGGTACAGCCATCTGCCGCGCTTTGTCGGGGTCACGGACGGGATTCTTAACAACTGGTGGCACTACATTGTGGATTACGAGGGCGCGGTAGAGGAGGCAGCGCGCCAGAGCAGTGGTGTCCAGGAGGGCCAAGGTAGTGGTCTCCCCAAGAGATACTTTCTGGGGCAGAACTATCCAAACCCTTTCAACGCTCGGACCCTTATTCCGTTTTCCCTGGCCCACGGTGACAGAGTGAGATTGAAGGTTTACGACGCCTTGGGCAGAGAGGTGGCGGTCCTGGTCGACGAAGTGAGGGCTCCTGGTACCTACACCGTCACATTGGATGGGACGGCACTACCTTCTGGTATCTTCTTCTATGAACTTGTCGCGGGCAGCGAGAGACAAGTGCACAAATGCCTCCTTCTCCGCTGAGTTCATCGCGCGGGAGGAAGGGCATCTGAAGCCGTGCCACTGGGCGTTCGTGCGAAGAGCTCCACTATGTCTGGTGAGTCGCCCTGGGCCTGTCTGCAGGTGCTTTGTGCCGGCACCTCTGGGCAGAGTCGCCTCGTTGCACACCACAATGAGGGGGAGATGTGAAACGGTCTGACGGCTCCGCAACCATGACACCGTTCCCGACATCGTTTGTGTGGGGAGCGGCGGCAGCAAGCTACCAGATCGAAGGCGCGGCTTTTGCGGAAGGAAAGGGCCTTTCGGTGTGGGATGTGTTCTGCCGCCAACCGGGCAATATCTGGCAGGGCGATACTGGCGAGGTCGCTTGTGACCATTACCACCGGTACCAGGAAGACGTTGACCTGATGAAGGAGCTGGGCCTGCGGGCTTACCGTTTCTCAATCTCCTGGCCCCGAGTACTGCCCGAGGGGGTGGGCGCGGTTAACGAGCGAGGTCTGGATTTCTATGACCGCCTGGTCGACGCGTTGCTTGCCGCTGGTATCGAGCCGTGGGTAACGCTGTTCCACTGGGACTACCCTCACGCCGTGTTTCGGCGCGGAGGGTGGTTGCATCCGGACAGCAGCGAGTGGTTTGCTGCCTACGTGCAGGTGGTGGTAGACCGCCTTTCCGACCGTGTTCGGTGGTGGATGCCGCAGAACGAGCCGCAGTGCTTCATCGGCCTGGGGCATCTGACTGGTGAGCATGCCCCAGGCCTTCGTCTGCCTCTTGCCGACGTGTTGCAGGCGGCGCACCACTCGCTTTTGGGGCATGGCAAGGCCGTACAGGTCATCCGCAGCCGAGCCAAACTCAACCCCTCAATCGGGACTGCATTAGTGGGCGTGGTCAAGGTACCGGCCACTGACCGCCCGGAAGACATTGCTGCCGCCAGAGAGGCCACATTCGCCATCACCGAAAGAAACTGCATGAACAATACCTGGTTTGCCGACCCGCTCCTGCGCGGTGCCTATCCGGACGATGGGTTGCGGCTCTTTGTCGATGCCCTTCCCCAAGTCAGGGCTGCAGACCTGGAGACCATGTGCCAAAAGCTGGATTTCTACGGGGTGAACATCTATTTCGGTGAAGTGGTACGGGCGGGCGACGATGGTTCTTGGGAGCTCGAGCCACCACCTACAGGCCAGCCTCTGACAACCATGGGCTGGCCGGTCACCCCAGCGGCGTTGTACTGGGGGCCAAAGTTTTTCAATGAACGGTACGGCCTTCCCATTGCGGTCACGGAAAACGGCATGGCGAATTGCGATTGGGTCGCCCTCGATGGCAGAGTTCATGACCCGCAGCGCATCGACTTTCTCACGCGGTACTTGCGAGCCTACGGTCGGGCCATCGGCGAAGGCGTTCCGGGGATTGCCTACTTTGTGTGGTCTATTATGGATAACTTCGAATGGGCGCACGGCTACAAACAACGCTTCGGGTTGGTGTACGTGGACTACGGTACCCAGCGGCGCGTCATCAAGGATTCCGGGTACTGGTATCGGGATGTGATTCGCTCCGGCGGTCGATGCCTTTATGCGACTGGGGGCAATTCGTTCGGGGGTTCGGCCGACTGGTCGCCTCAGCTCCGAGGTTGAGTCTCCTTGGAGCGGTGGGGCTGATGCCAAATACCCAATTGGGGGGTCAAAATGGCAGCCACAAAATAGCCTGTTAATGCCTCCTCTGGCCTCGGAGGGAGGCTTTTTCGAAGGCCAGCGAGCGGGCTGAGGGAAGAGATCAGCGTGCGTCATAGGGTGGGTGGCCTGTAGGCACGTGGTTCGTCCCAGTGCGAGTCGCGCGCGTTGCTTGTTTTTTGACGCACCTCCTCTCTGCTCTACGGGTAGGGGCCGCGGGCAGCGCGGACTGTGGGGAGAACGGCAATCCCAACGGCCTGAATCTCAACATCTGCGCGGTATGGAGAAGGCGATTCCTGGCTCCCGGGAGGCGATTGCCTCGGCCGTTTGGGGGACACGCATGACAGGCCAAAAGCGATCGCTACCAAGGCTTTGTGCTTTGTTTCTTTCCGGCGGAGGCCGTGGACCACTTCCGCCAGTGGGCGCAGTTAAAGTGGAGAGTGTAGATCATGGCTGATGCGGCGCGTCCCATGTCTTTGCAGGCACTCTTGCACACCTCAGAGTTGCCGGTGCTCGTCGACTTCTATGCAGAATGGTGTGGCCCTTGCCGCATGATGGGCCCGGTGGTGGAGCGTATCGCGGCCGAGTTCAAAGGGAGGCTGCTCACCGTGAAGGTGAACGTGGACAGAAAACCACAGGTGGCGGCCGACTACCAGGTGACCAGCGTTCCCACACTCATGCTCGTTCGTAAGGGGGACGTCCTTATGCGGCACTCCGGGGCACTGCCATACGAGGTCCTGAAGAGCGAAATTGAGCGGCATATTGCCTGACACCGCCGGCCAGACTCGTGAATCAACCCGAATCGTCCGTCGGCGCAGCTTCGCGGGCGCGGCATAAGCGGGACACAGGATGTTGCTCCCATGTCTTTTCGCGGACCGCACCATGGTTGATGGAGGTATGGGGCCGTCGAAAGGTGCAAGTTGTTGTGGTGGGCCGGGAACAATTTCCGCCCCGGCGCGTTGGGAGTTTGAAAATGCTGTGGGCTTTGCGGCTTGGCGGTGACCTGTGTCGACTTTTGCGGATTTGTCGGCGCGCAGGAATCCCAGCAATCGGGTGACAAACTGGGCCGACACACCGGCGGAGTAGAGGTGGATGGAAAGGTAGTAGTCGTGGAGGTAACAGGCGATGGACTTGAAGCTTCGACCTCGGGAAGAGTGTGAGTTTGACTTGTTGGCACTGGGTGAAGTGATGCTGCGCCTTGACCCAGGAGAGGGGCGTATTCACACGACGCGATGGTTCCGGGTGTGGGAGGGCGGCGGTGAATACAACGTGGCTCGCGGACTGCGTCGGTGTTTTGGGATGCGTACCGCTGTGGCCACCGCCTTTGCCGATAACGGGGTGGGAAGACTCATCGAGGACCTGATTTTGCAGGGTGGTGTGGACACGTCGCTCATCAAATGGGTGCCATATGATGGCATCGGCCGGACAGTGCGCAACGGGCTCAATTTCACCGAACGCGGTTTTGGGGTACGTGGCGCGGTGGGGGTCTCCGACCGGGGCAATACAGCCGCTTCCCAATTGAAGAAAGGCGACTTTGACTGGGATGAGATCTTTGGCAAGCGAGGGGTGCGCTGGTTTCATACGGGAGGCATTTTTGCCGCCCTCTCCGAGACCACACCCGAGGTGATCATGGAAGCCATGAACGCCGCCCGCCACTATGGGACGGTGATTTCCTATGACCTGAACTACCGTCCCTCCCTGTGGAAAGCTATCGGCGGCCAAGAGCGGGCCCGGCAGGTGAACCGAAGCCTAGCGCCACTGGTGGATGTGATGATTGGCAACGAAGAGGACTTTACCGCGGCATTGGGTTTTGAAGTGGAGGGCGTCGACCAAACATACTCCGCCCTCGATGTGAAGAATTTCAAGCGCATGATTGAGAGGGTGGTCAAGGAGTACCCGAATTTTAGGGTGGTAGCCACCACCCTGCGCGCAGTGAAGACGGCCACGATCAATGACTGGGGCGCAGTGTGTTGGGCTGAGGGTGCATTCTATGAAGCAACCCCACGTCCGAACCTGGAAATCCTGGACAGAGTGGGTGGGGGCGATAGCTTTGCATCCGGACTGATCTATGGGCTGATGACTACCGGTGACCCCCAGAAGGCAGTGGAGTACGGTGCCGCCCATGGTGCGTTGGCAATGACCACGCCCGGTGACACCTCTATGGCCACTCTCAAGGAGGTGGAAAAGCTGATGGCTGGGGGCGGCGCGCGCGTGGAGCGCTAGTTCTCCCCTCCTCCAGGACAGACCCTTCGCGTCTGGAGGTGTGCCTCGGGCATAAAACAACTTGACAGAGACAAGCGAAGTTCGTATATTTGCAGCCGTCAGTTTGGCCCGGCCTACAGTCGGGCCCATACCGCGCCCATAGCTCAACTGGCAGAGCAACTGACTCTTAATCAGTAGGTTCAAGGTTCGATTCCTTGTGGGCGCACCAACGGGGAAAAGTCGCTCACCCCTGGGTGGACAGCTTCAGGGTACTGACCCAAACGGACGCATAGGGCCGAGCGTCAGGTGCTCGGTCCGTTAGTTCATGTGTTGTTGTAGCGAAGAGAGGCTCACAGTTGTGGTGGGCCTTTCGTGTTCTCAGGGAGCGGTGCAGAAGAACAGGCCTGAAAAAGTGCGCCCCGTAACCCGGGAGACAGGCACAAGACGATCAGTTCGAGCCGGAGATGGGCTTCCGTGTGAGTTCGGATGGCCACCGATGAAGCAGCTCCCAGATACGCACCGAGAATAATTCCTTCCGTCAGCCTTCGGAGAGGGCGCGCATGAGATGCAGAAGGGAACCAGGAGGTAGAAGTGCTCAGACCACTGTTAACGCAGCTTGAGGAGTTGACCGCGAGAGATTTGGCGCAGGCGCTTGAACAATCGCGTCGCACCTGTGTGGTGGCTTGCGGCGTCTTGGAGAAACATGGTCCCCATCTCCCCCTTGGCACAGACCTGCTCAACGCACGGGAGATCGCCTTACGCGCGGCGCAGCAGGAGTACGTGGTCGTCTTTCCGCCTTTCTATTTCGGGCAGATCTTTGAGGCCAAACACCAGCCAGGGACTATCGCCTATAGCGCCCGGCTGATTTGGGAAGCACTCCAGGAAACTTGTGATGAGCTGGCGCGCAATGGCTTCCGAAAAATTGTTCTTCTCAACGGACACGGCGGCAATAATGCCTTCCTGAAGTTTTTTTGCCAGGCCCAACTGGCCCAGGAACATGACTATGTGGTCTACCTGTTCCTCCCCTCAGACCCTCCTGAACGGGGCAAGGCGATGAGCGCCAAGCGCCGGACCGAGTTCGATTTCCACGCCGGCGAACTTGAGACCTCTCTGCTCATGGCCCATCGTCCGGAACTGGTGCGCCATGAGTGCGCTGAGTTGGAATCTGGCAAGGACCTTCGGCGCTTAGAGCATCTCAGCGACACGTTCACCGGGATCTGGTGGTACGCCCGATTCCCACATCACTACGCCGGTGATGCCCGGCCAGCAAGTGGCTCTCTTGGCGAAGCACTCCTGCAAGAATACGTCCTGCAGTTCGTCCGCATGCTGCGGGCCGTAAAGCAGGACCAGACCGCACCCAGATTGCAGAGAGAGTTCTACAGGAGAGTCAACAGGGGGTTCGGCAAGCCCCGCAAATAGGCGTGATTCTGCAGGATGCGAGGAAAAGCCGGGCGTCATTGTCTTTGCAGCTCCTGGGGAGAGGTAGGGCGCGGTCCTAATCGACGTGCGCGGAAGGAAGTGGGAACTGATTGTCTATGCCCCCTCTGCCGTAAAGCCTGGACGGGCACTATTGGGTTAGCTCTATCGTCAGCGGCAGTGAGGACACCCTCAGGTGGCGGTGACGCCCAGTCTCACCTTAACTACTGGGGAAGAGCTACCTCGCATCTTTTGGCGTATTGAATATCGGGGGTCTCGACAATGCTATGCCATGGCCGGCGGGGGAGACATCTGAGATTGAGCAAGTCTCTATGTTCGGCTCCACCGTGGGCAAGACGAGCCTAGTTGATGGGCCATGTTGCCTTGTCATCACAGGGGCAGGAAAGCAAAATCTGGGCGTCATGGTCGCCGGCGGCAGGCAAGGCAGAGGGATTCAACGCGCGACCCCTTCCGCCATAAAAGAGGCGCCCCCGTGGCGGCTCGCTTTCCTATCACCGATCATGCAGGTGGAAGCGACTACTGTCTGTTGGTGTCGGGTGGCACGTGCAGCAGGTAGGTGGCTTTCAGGCAGAAGTGCGCAGAGCCGGCGGCGCCTTCTGACCGAACTGGCCGAGCCGGCGAAACAGATCAGCGGGTCAACGATGAGAAGCTGGTTCTCGCCGGTATCCGGCGGCACCCGGAGAAGTGGGAGCGGGTTTTCAAAGCGAGGGGTGGTGGGGGTACCGAGTCAGGCGAACCTGGCGTTCCCCAACTCGGGTGTTGGTGCCGAGCCCTTGACCACCGTTTTGCGCAAGCGCAGATCGTTGGAAGCCTACGGAGGCCTGTCGCCAATCGGGCTCAGGGAGGAGCACAAGTCGGGCACCAGCGGCCTTTTGTCTGGGGCCAGCATCCTGGAGATCCCCCACCACCGGGGGGCGCAGGCCGTCATCACGGGCGGTCTAAGCGAGTTCGGGGAGACCTTTTCGGTCACTGCACGAGTGCTTGACATGGCTCCTCCAGGGACAGGTTGCTCGTGTTACATGTGAAAGATGCGAATGCTATATGTGGCGAGGCTGACAGGCCACCCTAGGAGATGGCTAAGTGAGCTGCGACGGCCACCCAGGGAGATTTTCTGGGGGGCCCGATGTCACCGCGCTTCCCAAGGGACTACCGGCACTGAGCGTGAAAAAAACACGATTTTTCTCTTGCTATTTGAAAAAAAATGTCGTATAATTACGCCAAACCGAAGTCCATGACAAGTCGTCCCACTCTCTGCCATAGTCTGGGCATTACTCTGCAGGCCATCGCTTGATGGCCTGTAGAGTAATGGGAGTTCCCCTGAGACCATTAGGTGCTGGAGCCGAGGGGAGGCACCGAGCCGCGACGGACTGTAGAATTGTCGCGGCTTTTTCCTGCCTTCGGATATCACCTCCGCAACTTAGGCGCTTGGAGGTAAATATGCACGCTGGCTTTGACGAGCGCAGTTATCGTTGTGTAACGGAGCGCCTCCGCGACCGCGGCGTCGACGTGGAGAGCGTAGAAGCTAAGGCCATGGCTCTCTGTGTGGAGACACCTTCCTGGGGCTATGCGGACAGTGGTACGCGTTTTAAGGTCTTTCGCCAGCCTGGTGTGCCACGCACCATTTACGAGAAGCTCCAGGACGCCGCCGAGGTGCATCGCCTCACCGGCATCGCGCCGCGCGTCGCCATCCATATCCCCTGGGACCAGGTGGACGATTTCGCTGCACTTGCAGCGCATGCTCGCTCTTTGGGAATCGCAATTGGGGCTGTGAACCCGAATCTCTTTGAGGACGATGAGTACAAGTTCGGCAGCGTGACCAACGTCTCGCCTGCGGTGCGACGGAAGGCCGTAGCCCACATGAAGGAGTGCATCAAGATCGCGCAGGAAGTTGGCTCCACCTTGTTCACGCCCTGGTTTGCCGACGGCACCAATTACCCTGGCCAGGGAGATTTTCGCCAGCGCAAGCGCTGGTTGGAAGAGTGTCTGCGCGAAGTGTATGACGCCATGCCTGACACCATGACCATGGCCATCGAGTACAAGTTTTTCGAGCCGGCCTTTTATCACACGGACGTAGCTGATTGGGGCGCCGCTTACATATTGGCCACCAAGCTGGGACCGCGCGCCAAAGTGCTGGTTGACCTTGGTCATCATCCGTTAGGTACCAACATCGAGTACATCGTGGCGATGTTGCTGGAAGAGGGGCGGCTCGGGGGCTTTCATTTCAACAGCAAGAAGTACGCGGATGATGACATGACAGTCGGCTCTCATTCCCCTTACGAACTATTCTTGATCTTCAATGAACTGGTCAAAGAAGAAGTGAAAAAGGGGGGGACCCAGGCGGTGGCTTACATGATCGATCAAAGTCATGCGATCAAGCCGAAAATTGAGGCGATGATCCAGTCGCTGATGCAAGTGCAAGCCACGTACTGCAAGGCGTTGTTGGTGGACCGCCAGGCGTTGGTCGAGGCGCAACTCAAGTCTGACGTGGTTGCTGCCGAAATGATACTTAGAGAGGCCTTTGAGACCGACGTCAGGCCATTGCTGGCACATGCAAGGATCGAACGTGGCCTGCCGGCTGATCCGCTGCAGGCCTATCGTGAGAGCGGCTATTTCGAACGCATCGTCCGCGAGCGGAGCGTTCATTGAAGGGCACTGAGGAGATCAGACTGCATTACGGCAGGGAAGGACTGCTGGCACGCGTTCCGGCCTCCAACCTCATCAAAGTGGCCCGTACAAAGCCGGTGCCTCCACTTGCGGACCCAATTACGGTGCTCAAGGAGGGGCTTGCCAATCCGATATCGGCCGGCTCATTATCGGAACTGAGCAAGGGGAAGAAATCCGCCTGCGTAGTCATTTGTGACGTCACCCGCCCGGTGCCCAACAAGCTCCTTCTGCCGCCCATATTGCAGGCCATCGAAGAGGCCGGGGTGCCGCGGGAAAAGATCACCGTGCTCATCGCCACGGGGACGCACCGTCCGGTAACCGGCGCGGAGCTGAAAGAGCTGGTAGGCGATGCAGTGGCTTGCTCCTATCGGGTGGTAAATCACAATTCGAGCGCAGAGGAGGAGCACGAGTACCTTGGAAGGACAGTTGGGGGGACGGAAATCTGGGTTGACGCCCGTTATGTGCGCAGTGATCTGAAAGTGATCGTCGGCTTTGTGGAACCGCACCTCATGGCGGGGTTCTCCGGAGGGCGAAAACTGATAGTGCCGGGTATAGCTGGCGATCGAACCATGCGGGTGGTCCACGGCGCACGAATGATGGCCCATCCCTTGTGCCGCGAGGGGGTAATCGATGGCAATCCCTTTCACCAGGAGGCGTTGGAGATAGCTCAGAGAGTCGGGGTTGACTTTTCGGTGAATGTGGCGCTGGACGAGGCGAGGCGGCTGACTGGTATCTTCTGCGGAGGCTTGGTGGAAGCCCATGCTGAAGCGGTGGAGTTTGTGAGGGAGGTTGTCACTGATGACGTACCAGCTCCCGCGGACGTCGTAGTGACGACCTCCGGTGGCGCGCCGCTGGACGCGACCTTTTACCAAGCAGTGAAAGGAGTCACCGCCGCGAGCCCAGTGGTAAAGCGTGGAGGGACGATTATTCTTGCGGCGGAGTGTCGCGAAGGCCTCGGAAGCCCTCATTTCGCCGCCCTGTGCAAGCAGACTGACGATGGGGAGGCGTTCCTCCGGCGGATTCTGGAGACCGACTACTTTGTTCCAGATCAGTGGCAGCTGCAGAAATTCGCTCAGGCTATGCGGAATGCGGAGGTGTTGGTAGTGTCGCCTACCCTTACTGCGCCCGACAACCGCTGTCCCCTGATCAAAGCTTTTGGCACCGTAGAGGAGGCCCTCGAGGCGGCGCTTCGTCGCCATGGGAGCCAGGCGCAGATAGCCGTGATCCCGGAAGGTCCCTATGTTCTGCCGCGCCTGCGTAGTGCCGCGCAATGAGCCGGGTGAAAGTTCCTGGTGTTCGCCGCAAAATGTAGCGCGCAGGGGAACCAATCGCACGACATGTTGTTCAATGAACAGACTGAACGCCCCGGCGGTTGGAACTCGAACAGGCTTAGGTGCGTTGAAAGTGCTGGCTTGGTGAATCTTATGGGCGAGCGATGAGTCTAATAGATGGATTCTAGGCGTTGGAGGTGAATGAAATGAAGTTGGGTCCAATCGGAGTGTTGGATTCGTTGAAACTGGCAATTCAGGCCGAGACGGACATGGCGCAGTTTTTCTCCGACTCTGCGAGAGCAGCTACTGATGAGACCATGCGAGATGTCTTTCGGCGCTTCGGCGCTGAGGCGCGGGCGACAGTACGCGACTTGTTGGAAAAGTATAGGCAGATATCCGGCAAGAGGCTCCTTTACCTTAACTTGAACAAGAAGAGAAAGTTGGAAGTGGTTGTCACTGCTCCTCGTGAGCGCCAGCAAGCGCTCCAGACTGCACTGAGCAACCTGAATCTCTGTGTCGATTTCTACAACGATGTCATACTGCGTCTGCTGGAGCCCGATTTCAAGGGCATCTTTCGGGCGTTGGCTGAGGCCAAAGAACGCCAGCTGGGCCTGCTGAATGCCACGTTCCCGGCCCAGCAGGAACTGGAGCCAGGTGCCAGGACCGCAGAAAAGTCGCGTTCAGCGGTCATCGAAGCAGCGTAGTACGGCGGAACGAAGATTGACTTTACGAGCGAATAGTAGAGCATGTGAAGCGAGGAGGGGGTTGTTGTGGGAAGGATAAGCCAACTCCAAAAAGAAGATCCCCAGCTTCGGGCGTACCTTGCTGAAATTAGCAAAATACCGCTACTGTCGGTAGAAGAAGAGGTTGAGCTTTCAGAGAGGGCCAAGCGCGGCGACGATCGTGCCCTGCAGCGCTTGGTGGAGGCAAACCTCCGTTTCGTGGTCATGGTGGCCAAGGAGTACCAGGACCAAGGGTTGCCCATCACCGATCTTATCAATGAGGGTAACCTTGGCCTCATGGAGGCAGCGCGGCGTTTTGACTCCACCCGCGGGATCAAGTTCATCTCCTATGCCGTCTGGTGGATCAGGCAGTCCATTTTGCAGGCCATTGCCAATTACGGCCGCCTGGTACGGCTACCCATCAACCAGGTGTGGACGAGGAACAAAGTTTTGAAAGCCTCAACTGCTCTGGAGCAAGACCTGGGTCGGGACCCCAGCATCGAGGAGATTGCCTCGGAGCTCAAGACCGATTCTTCCACCTTGTTGAGGAACATGCGGTTGTGGGGACGTGACGTGTCCCTGGAGGACAGCGTCAGTTGGGGTGATGACGACATCAGGGTTGTGGACCGATTGCCAGACAAGGACTTGCCGGAGCCGGACTCGCCACTCGTGAACGAGTCGCTGCGGGAAGAGATTGAAAACGCCCTCAACTCGTTGGACAAGAGGGAGGCCGAGGTGTTACGGCTGTTCTTCGGTATCGGTCAGTACCGCCCGCTCACGTTGGGTGAGATTGGCGAGGTTATGAACCTCAGCCGGGAGCGGATTAGGCAGATCAAGGACCGGGCGCTGCGTCGCTTGCGCCATATTTCGCGCAGCGAAAAGCTCCGCCCGTATTTGGGATAATCGGGCGTGCCCTGGCTCGCACATGCTCTGGGCCAGGGCGGCGCTGTCACAATGAGCCAGTCGCTGGTCGAACAGGTGCGTATGGCGGGCGTGGTGGGGGCCGGAGGTGCTGGCTTCCCCACGCACGTCAAGTTGGGCGCCCAATGCGAGGTAGTCATCGCAAATGGCGCCGAGTGCGAACCTCTGTTGCAGTGCGACCAGCAACTCATGGCTGAATTGGCCGACCGCGTCATAGCCGGCTTGGCGCTGGCTATGACCGCCACCGGGGCAAAACAAGGGATTGTGGCGGTCAAGGCAAAGTACGCGAAGGCCATCGCCGCGCTGGAACACGCTCTTTCGCGTGCAGCAAAATCTATCCGCATCCACACCCTCCAGGACCACTACCCCGCCGGTGACGAACATGTGCTTGTCTATGAGGTACTGGGCCGAGTGGTACCGCCCGGCGGGCTCCCCATTCAGGTGGGCGCAGTGGTGCAGAATGTGCACACGCTTGTGCACGTGGCGGATGCGGCCCAAGGCCAACCCGTAGTGGACCGTTTTGTCACGGTGGTGGGCGAGGTCCGGCGTCCGCAGACGCTGCGGTTGCCCATTGGCACGCCCGTGGCGACCGCAGTGGAACTTTGTGGGGGACCGACCTGCCAGAACTATGCGGTGATCGCCGGCGGCCCCATGATGGGGCGTCTTATCCAACCAGATGAGGGCATCGCCAAGACCACCACGGGCCTCTATGTGCTGCCCACCGACCACCCTGTCGTCCTCAGCAAGAAGACCCCACTCGCCGATTCCCTCGCACGCGCCAAATCGGTCTGCGAACAATGTTCGTTCTGCACCCAGTACTGCCCCCGCTACCTTCTCGGCCACGATCTTTTCCCGCACCGCATCATGCAAGGTGTAGGTTATGCCTCCACGGTCCCTGCGGAAGCAACAGCTGGTGCATTCTTCTGCTGTGAGTGTGGGCTCTGTAGTGGGCTCTTTGCGTGCCCCATGGGGCTTTCGCCGGACCGATACAACGCCGAGCTGAAAAAGCAGCTGCGGGCGAGAGGCCTGAAGCCCCCGCATTCCAGGTCTGCGCTCGCACCGCGGAGCAGTCGGGAGACTAGGCGTGTGCCGGTAGATACATTGATTCGCCGGTTAGCTCTGGAGCGCTACCGCCGACCGGCACCGATGCGCCATGAGCGCGTCTCTGTGCCGAAAGTGGTCATCCCCCTCTCGCAGGGGGCTGGGGCCCTGGCTCAGCCGGTGGTCAAGGTGGGACAGAAGGTGAACACTGGGGAGCTGATAGCGGATGCGCTGCCGGGCTCTGTTTCCGCGCGGGTTCACGCCAGTATTGCAGGGACGGTCACCGCCATCCGTGCCGCCGCTATCACGATCGAGGCGTAGGGGAATGCGGGAATGAGAACGGACAGAAAGGGACCTCTGCTGGGGGCGCATGTGTCTATCGCCGGGGGGCTCCACAAGGCCCCCGCGCGAGGCGTGGCAATCGGTTGCGACGCTATTCAGATTTTTACTAAGAACCAGGTGCAGTGGAAGGCCCCACCGCTCAGCGAGGAGGAAATAGCGGCCTTCAAAGAAGAGTTTGCGCGTTCGGGATTGGCGTGCGTGGTTGTTCACGACTCATATCTGATCAATCTGGCCAGCCCGGATGAGGCCACGCGGAGGCGTTCGTTGGAAGGTTTGGTCAGTGAACTGATACGGGCCGAGCAGATAGGGGCGCCCTACTTGGTCATGCACCCTGGCGCGCACATGGGAGAGGGCGAAGAAAAAGGCTTACGCCGCATCGCCCAGGGGGTGAGCGAGGCGCTGGGCGCCAGTGGTACGCAGCGCGTAGTGGTGCTGTACGAAACCACGGCGGGGCAAGGCTCTGTATTGGGCTATACATTTGAGCAACTCGCCTCCCTGATGGAGATGACCAGTCCCCGTTCGCGCGTGGGCGTGTGCCTGGACACGTGTCATGCGTTCGCCGCAGGCTATGAACTTCGCTCCGCCGAGGGACTAGACAAGACTTTGGAGACATTTCACCGGATCATAGGCCTGGAGCACCTTCGCGTGATGCATTTGAACGATTCGCGGAAAGGTCTGGGGACTCGCATCGACCGCCACGAGCACATCGGCAAGGGAGAAATCGGGCTTGAAGGATTCCGGATTCTACTTCGGGAGAAGCGTCTACAGCATCTACCCATGCTGTTAGAGACGCCGGGAGGGGAGAAGGATTTTGCCGAGAATCTGAAGACCCTGCGGGAGCTCCTGAATTGATGGCTGCAGGGCTCTTTGCAGTCTCATTAGCTTCGCATAGATTACAACTGTCACGAGGTGAAAGGTTATGAAACCGATCTACATGGACCATCATGCGACCACGCCGCTGTTGCCCGAGGTGTTGGACGCGATGATGCCATATCTGACTGAGGAGTTTGGGAACCCATCGAGTACGACCCACGTGTATGGCACGGCTGCGCGGAGGGCAGTGGAGAGGGCGCGCGAGCAGGTGGCGGCGCTCGTGGGCGCCGCTTCGCCTGAAGAGATAATCTTCACCAGCGGCGCCACGGAGTCAGATAACTTGGCGCTCAAAGGGGTAGCCCACCAGCTCAAGGGTAAGGGCACGCGCATTATCACCATCGCCACAGAGCACAAGGCCGTGTTGGACACGGCCAAGAAGCTGCAGAAGGAGGGGTTTGAGGTTGTTTTCGCACCGATTGACGAGCACGGTGTAGTGGTGCTTGATGCACTCCGTGACCTCCTGGACGAATCGACGATCCTGGTCAGCATTCAGTACGCCAACAGCGAGATCGGTACGGTGCAACCCATTGCCGCCATTGGTGAGATGACAAAAGAGCGCGGCATCCTTTTCCATTCAGATGCGGTCCAAGCGCTGGCGCGCGTCCCGGTCGATGTGCAGAGGGAACACATCGACTTGCTCTCCATCTCCGGGCACAAAATCTACGGGCCCAAGGGAGTGGGTGCTCTCTACGTGCGCAAGGGAGTAAAACTGGTGGCGCAAATGGACGGAGGTGGGCATGAGCGGGGTTACCGCTCTGGCACTTTGAACGTGCCTGGCATCGTGGGTCTGGGCAAAGCTGCAGAGATTGGCAAGCGCGATTTGGAGGCGGAGGCAGCCCGTCTTCTCCAGTTGCGCGAGCGCCTGCGCAAAGGGATCGAGTCCTCTGTGGAGCACGTGAAGCTGAATGGTCACCCGACGCAGCGCCTGCCAAACAACCTCAACTACAGTTTTGCCTTCGTGGAGGGGGAATCGCTTATCCTGGCCCTCAAGGAGTTTGCGCTATCGACGGGGTCGGCGTGCACCTCCGCCTCCTTGCAGTCCTCGTATGTGCTGCGAGCCATCGGGGTGCCGGAGTCATTGGCCCATTGTTCGCTGCGCTTCGGACTGGGCAGGAGCAACACCCCCGAACATGTGGACCTTTTGGTGGAGCGGCTCAAGACCAGCGTTGCCAAGCTTAGAGAGATGAGCCCGCTGTACGAAATGGCCAAAGAGGGGGTGGACATAGAATCCCTCAGCTGGGGCAAGCATCGGCACTGAACCTGAAGGAAGGAGAGGGGCCCCATGAGTGACATAACCAGTGAGTACTCAGAAAAGGTGATGGACCACTACGAGCACCCTCGCAACGTGGGGGTGGTGGAAAATGCCAACGGCGTCGGTGTGGTGGGAAATCCCGCCTGTGGCGATGTGATGAAGCTTACCATCCGCGTGGAAGACAACCGCATCGTAGATGCCAAGTTCAAGACATTTGGCTGCGGCGCCGCCATAGCGACCAGCTCCATGGTTACCGAAATGGTCAAGGGGAAAACCATCGAGGAGGCATTAGCCATTACGAACAAGACCGTAGCCGAGGCATTGGGTGGGCTGCCGAAAGTGAAGATGCACTGTTCGGTGCTCGCCGAAGACGCACTCAAGGCCGCAATTGACGACTATCGCAAGCGAGTGGCAGCAGGCGAGAAGGTGTGACCAGGAGGGTTGAATGGACGAGCTCAAACTGTACATGGTCTACTATTTGGGCGATTCCCCATGCTGGAATCTGCGCGTGGCGCGCAGTGAGGAGGAGGCTATTATGCAATGTTTCAATACCTCCAAGAAACCCAAACCTCCTGGGGCCGCCGAGTGCAGCTGCCGCGCCGAAGAGGTGAGAATCGCCGGATACAAGATTCGCGTCGAAAAAGCGTGAGTTCTTGGACCAAGGACTCCTTGTTTCTTGGGGAAAACACCAGGGGCCGCACGGGTCAAGTGCGGCCCTTTTTGCACAAAAAGCATTTGCGTTTTGCTGCCGTCTTTGGTATTTTCACCAGCAAGCTAAAATGGGGCAGCGCAAATTGAGTGAGGTGCTACTAATGACCAAATTCCTCAATCTTTACGAGCGGTGGGTAACCTTGGCCGTGGTCGTAATGATGACGGTGGCCATTGCGGCCGCCACCGTGGAGCTGGCTGTGGTCTTGGTTAAGGAGTTGCTCCGCCCGCCAGTGCTCTTGCTGGACATTACCGAAATGCTGGAAGTGTTCGGGTTCTTCCTGATGATTCTCATCGGCCTTGAGCTGTTGGCCACGGTGCGCGCCTATTTGCGGCACGCGCGGCTATGTGTGGAGGTAGTTTTCTTGGTGGCCATGATTGCTTTAGCGCGGAAAGTGATCGTCATCGACTACAAGGAAACGCCGCCGTTGGTGCTGGTAGGGATTGCGGCTCTCATCCTTTCCTTTGCGGTGGGGTACGTCCTCCTACGCAGGGTGCACCGCAGCGCCCGCGCAGAGGAACCTGGCGCAGCGCCGGAGGAACCGGCACAGGAAGCAAGAGAATCCTGTGTGTAGAAGGCCAAGGGTGGACCGGAACATGAACACGACACTTCGCAGAGGCACGTGGCTGCGCCTTCGGGCATTGCGCGATTATCTCTGGATCACTGTGGGGTCATTTATCATGGCTTTGGGCATCGGCGTTTTTCTTGTCGATGCCCACGTGGTTCCGGGGGGAGTAAGCGGCCTATCGATGACCATCCACTACCTTTCCGGCGGGGCAATCCCCGTGGGTGCGCTGATGTGGGTGCTGAATGTGCCCCTCTATATCTGGGGCGTACGACAGCTTGGGCCACAATTTGGCGCCAGAACCTTTTACGGCTTTACCACCAACTCGCTGTTCATCGACTTTGTTCGAGGTGCAATTCCTGGTCTTGGGGGGCTCCGCCTGCAGCAATCCGCTGCGATTCGCTCTCTTCAGGAACACGACTTTCTGTTTTTGGTCCTGTGTGGTGGGGTGCTGTTAGGCATCGGCTTGGGGATCATTTTCAAGTTTAAAGGGAGTACTGCCGGCTCAGACATCGTAGCCGCCGTTCTCCAAAAAAACCATGGAGTGAAGCCAGGACAGGCGATCATGCTTATCGACTTCGCGGTGATTAGCTTGGCCGGAGCTGTCATCCATTGGCGCGGTCTTGCGGTAACCAAGCCTGTCCTGGTGCTCACGCTCTATGCCTTTTTCTTGCTGTTCGTATCCAGTCGGCTGATCGACGTCATCCTCGATGGCATGGACTATGCGCGATCGGCTCTGATCGTGTCCAACAAGAGCGACCAGGTGGCAGAGGCGATCATGAATGACCTCAGCCGTGGTGCCACTGCCCTCAAGGGGCGTGGGCTTTACACTGGTCAGGACAGAGAGATCCTTTACACCGTCGTCAGCCGGAAGGAAATAAATCAGCTCATAGAGTTGGTGAAAGCTATCGATCCGCATTGCTTCATGATCATCAACAACGTGCACGAAGTGCTTGGCGAGGGGTTCAAGCGGCGGGTATAGAGCGCCTTCGTTGCGAGTGATAGGAGGAGCCGGTGGACATTTTCTCGTTACTCGCCCCGGTCTACGACCGGCTGATCCCGGTGGCGGACCTGGAAACACTCCGTGGGCTCCTAGGCTTGCCTTGCCGGGGCGCCCTCCTCGATCTCGGCGGTGGTACAGGGCGGATTTCGCGCCACTTCTGCAAGGAAGCCGAGAAGATCGTGGTCGTCGACCTCTCACTTGCCATGCTGAGGAAGGGGAAACTGGTCCCCAAGGTCTACCGTGTGGCAGCGGATGCGGCTCATCTTCCGTTTCGACCTGCGTCATTTGCCTGTGCGTTGGTAGTGGATGCCCTTCACCACTTTCCCCGCCAGGAGGAGACTATCGCAGAGTTGGTCACAGTGTTAGCTTCAGGTGGCCGTGTCGTAGTGGAAGAACCGGACATAGCAAGGTCGGTTGTCAAAGTGCTAGTGTGGGTAGAGAGGCTGATGAGGATGCGCAGTCGTTTTCTGCCGGCCACGAGCATCGCCGACAACCTGGCCGCACGCGGTCTCGATGTCCACATTCGGCGAGGGTCCTCGTTTGCGGTATGGGTTACAGGGCGCAAGGATAACGCCGCTCTGGGCAGAAGACCTCTGGCTGGGACGAAGCCCGAATGAGATTCGATGATTTCTGGCGGTACACGTCGCTGTCTCAAGCTGTGATGGAATCCGGCCTTAAAGGTAGGGGCAGGCAGTGACTCGAGGTTTTGGGGGTGCCAAGACCCGCATAGCGCACGGTGTTCATGAGGAGAAGGGAGGCAGTAGGTGGGAGGTGCCGGGCGCCCAACGGCAGGTGGGGTATGGGTGCTCTTTCTTGGGAAGGAGTTGCAAAGTGTGGTTCCCTAGGTGC
Source organism: candidate division KSB1 bacterium (assembly GCA_034506335.1). Taxonomy (NCBI): domain Bacteria; kingdom Pseudomonadati; species Candidatus Zhuqueibacterota bacterium. Next base: position 28,996 of record JAPDPR010000018.1, on the reverse strand, counting down.
GTGCACAACTGTGAGGGACCCGACGAGAGCAGTGCGTGGTTCGGTGACCAAATCAGGAGGGGCCTGCTGCGGTGATTGAGTTCAAAGATGTGTGGAAGACGTTTCCCCTTTCCGCCCGCCAGCGGAGCGAACTGGGGCTTGAGGCGGAGGAGCGCGTGTTGCATGCGGTCGCTGGGGTCAGCTTCACGTGCAGGCCCGGCCGCGTGTTCACTTTGCTGGGACCGAATGGGGCCGGCAAGACGACCGCACTGCGCATGGTGGCGACACTCATGCGCCCAACCGCAGGCCAAATCTCCGTCTTGGGTATGGACGTGACCGAGCGGCCGCAGGAAGTGCGCCGACGGATCGGCTTTCTGACCGGCACCACCCGCCCATACGAGCGTCTAACCCCCAATGAGCTGATGCGTTACTATGCCGACCTCTACGGCATGGACGAAGAATTGTTCAAAAGGCGCCGGAACGAGCTCTTTGAGCTCCTGGGCATCAGTGAGTTTGCCAACCGCCGCATCGGCAAGTTGTCAAGTGGCATGCGCCAGAGAGTTTCGATTGCTCGCACCATCATCCACGACCCGGAGGTGGTGGTGTTCGATGAGCCCACGCAGGGGCTGGATGTCATTGCCGCCCGCCACATCATCCAGTTGATTCGCGACTGCCGTCAGGCGGGCAAAACGGTGCTTTTCTCGACGCATATCATGGGCGAGGTGAGTTTGTTGGCGGACGATGTCGCTATTCTGCACCGGGGCAGGATCTGTTTTCTGGGCACCTACCAGGACCTCGTGACGAACATGCGTGCCAAGACCCTCGAGGATGAGTTTGTTCGAATAGTGCAGGAGGCGGGCGCATGAGCACGGCGCTGATTGTCTTCAAGAAGGAACTGATAGAGACACTTCGGGACCGGCGGACACTCGTCACGATGGTGGCGATCCCGCTCTTGGTTTTCCCGCTGCTGGTAGGCGGCATGGCAAGGTTCACGGTGACGCGAATACGCACCGCGCAGGAGCGCACGCTTCGCGTGGCGGTCATGCCACAGGGAGGCGCCGACGATTTTGCCAAATGGCTGGCGCAGCGTGCGGATGTGACCCCTTGTGCTGTCGGGGACTTTGATGACGGAATGCAGCGCATAGAGAGGGGCGAACTCGACGCCCTTGTCGTGATCGCCAACGACTTTGAGGAGCGTATACGCACGCTCTCTGCTGGTCAAGTGGACCTGTACTATCGTGCAACCGAGCGCCGCGCCGCAGAGGTGACCAGGATGCTTGCGATACTCGACGAGTACGGCGACACGCTCAGGGCAGCGCGTTTCGCGAGGTTGGGTTTGGGGCCCACCGTGCACCAGACAATTGTGGTCCAGGAGCACAATATTGCTACGCCGAGGGCAAAAATCGCAGAGACTATCGGTGGCTTTCTGCCCTATCTATTCATCATATTCTGTTTCACTGGCTGCATGTACCCGGCCATTGACCTTGCGGCGGGGGAAAAGGAGCGAGGCACCTTGGAGACCCTGCTCACTACGCCGGCCGGACGTTTTGAGATTCTCCTCGGCAAGTTTTTGGTGGTGGTGATGGTGGGACTTGTTGCAGCAGGACTTTCAATGGTGGGACTCTATATCGGTCTGCAGCAATTTCGAGGTCTACCTCCTGAGTTCATGAGAGCCTTGTTAGTCATCGTGGAACCTCACGCGATTCTCATAGTCCTGTCGCTGCTCGTGCCGTTGGCAGTTTTCTTCGCCGGGTTGTTGCTCTCCGTCTCCATTGTTGCTCGTTCGTACAAGGAGGCGCAAAGTTATGTTTCGCCCCTACTGATGGTCGTATTCCTGCCCGGGATAATCGGTACTCTGCCGGTCCTTCAGCTCAACCTGGTAACGGCCATGATACCGGTACTGAATGTTACCTTGGCCACAAAAGCCGTGCTGGCGGGGAGAGCCTCCCCTGTTCTACTCACCACAGTGTACGCGGTGATGGCTGCCATTGCGATGGGTAGCCTGTGGTTGTGTGCAAAGATCTTCGGGAAAGAGAGCTCCATTTTTCAGCGTGCCTAGTGCAGGTGGACCAAGACGAGGAGGGAAGCAGGAATGGCCGGGTGGTTAAGTATCCGGGCCGCTGTCCTGCTGGTTGCGGGCGCAATTAGTGCTTATGGCCAGCAGGGAGGAACTGTTGCAGATAGCGCGCGCGCCGAGCGGTCCTCCAAGGAGCCAAAGGAGGAGCTGAGGGTAACTACCCATCGGGTGCGGATTGCGGGGGAGGAAATCGTCTATCGCGCCACGGCGGGTACCCTGTTGCTCAAGGAGGAGGATGGCAAGCCAAAGGCATCGATCTTTTTCATCGCCTATGAGAAGCAGGGAGTGACTGACCCCAGGACGAGACCCCTCACGTTCTCATTCAATGGCGGCCCTGGTTCGTCCTCGGTGTGGCTCCACCTGGGGCTCTTGGGTCCGCGCCGCGTGCTCCTAGACGACGAGGGGAACCCACCGCCTCCCCCGTACCGCTTGGTGAACAACGAGTACTCCTTGCTGGATGTAACCGATTTGGTCTTCATAGACCCAGTGACTACGGGCTATAGCAGGGCTGTGCCTGGCGAGGACCCCCGTCAATTCCACGGCGTCGATGAAGATGTGGTCTGGGTTGGAGAGTTTATTCGACTCTACACCACCCGCTTCATGCGTTGGGCTTCGCCCAAATTCTTGATAGGCGAGAGCTACGGCACCACTCGCGCTGCGGCACTGGCCGGACATCTGCAAGAACGCCACGGCATGTACCTGAACGGCATAATGCTCATCTCGGCCATTCTTAATTTCCAGACAGCCAACTTTGCTGTGGGCAATGACTTGCCGTACATTCTTTTCTTGCCTTCTTACACTGCTACCGCCTGGTACCATCGACGCTTACCACCCGAGCTGCAAAGTGACCTGGTGGTGGCATTGCGACGGGCAGAAGGATTTGCCATGGGAACGTATGCTACGGCATTGATGAAGGGAGATGCGCTTACCGAAGCCGAAACAGGTGCTGTCGCTGACAGTGTGGCCATGCTCACCGGTCTGTCAGAGGTCTATGTTCGCCAGAGTAACCTGCGTATTGCGATGGCTCGTTTTGTCAAGGAACTCCTGCGCCTCGAGCGGCGCACCGTGGGCAGGCTGGACAGCCGCTTCAAGGGTATCGACCGCGATGCGGCTGGGGAGCGCTACGAGTTCGACCCCAGTTATGCGGCGATCCAGGGGCCGTTTACGGCCACGCTCAATGACTATGTGCGAAGAGAACTCAAGTTCGAAAGCGACTTGCCCTATGAGATTCTCACCGGACGGGTGAGCCCTTGGAACTATGCTCCCTACCAGAACCGCTACCTCAACGTAGCCGAGACCCTGCGCAAGGCCATGAGTATGAACCCGTATCTCCGGGTTTTTGTCGCATGCGGCCTCTATGACCTGGCTACTCCCTACTTTGCCGCCAAGTACACCGTCGAGCACATGGAGCTTGATCCGTCTCTGCGCGGCAACATCACCGTGCGCTGCTATGAAGCGGGCCACATGATGTACATTCACAAGCCGTCGCTGGTGGCGCTGAAAGAGGACTTGGCTTCGTTTGTGCGCAATGCGATTCAGCAGTAGCAAGGGAGCGGAGAGGGCCTTGGCACTGGTGAAGACGAATAGAGCACTTCACTGTCGTGCGGCTCCTGCGTTTATGGGGACGGGCGATAAAGGGGGCATGGAGCAAAGGATTGGCATAGCTCTTGGTCGAAGACAAGGCCTGCACTGGCTGAAGCCGGATGGACTGTGCAGCCGCTCAAAAGAGCAAAGGCGCAAGGTTCATGAGCTTTGTGAACGTGGAGCTCCTCCACCGGGTGCGAGGAGGTTGGGACGATTGCAGGACCTGGGTCTTTGGGAGGTCTCGTACCAGTGAGATAATCGGTATGGGGTTTGCTTGGAATGGCAAGGGAGGCGCGTGGTTATGGCTATTGCGTTGGGAAACCACTGTGTATTGGCCTTCATGGCCGTGGCGGTCTTGATTATGGCGTTCGCCGGGGGCGCAAACGGCAAGCAGTCAGGGCAAGGGGCGAGCCGACTGGCCCAGGAAATCGACCGACTTGCGCCCCAAGTGGAGACAAAGGTGGTGGCGTGGCGAAGAGATTTCCACCAAAACCCCGAGCTTTCAAATCGGGAGTTTCGCACTGCAGGCATCATCGCCGAGGAACTGCGGCGGATGGGCCTGGAGGTGCGCACCGGAGTGGCGCACACTGGTGTCATCGGCCTCCTACGTGGTGCCAAAGCTCAGCCGGTGGTAGCGCTGCGCGCCGACATGGATGCTCTCCCGGTTACCGAGGAGCTCGATTTGCCCTTCGCGTCGCGCGTGCGGACCACCTATCGGGGGCAAGAAGTCGGTGTCATGCACGCCTGCGGTCACGACGCGCACATGGCCATCCTTTTGGGTGTGGCGGAGGTGCTGACTCGCATGAAGGCCAAGCTCCCGGGCACAGTGAAGTTCATCTTTCAGCCTGCCGAGGAGGGTGCACCAGAGGGCGAACAGGGAGGTGCAGCGCTGATGATAGCTGAAGGGGCCCTGGAAAACCCGAGGCCATCGGCCATCTTTGGCTTGCATGTGTTCCCATTTCCTGCCGGGAGCATCGCCTACTGCCCTGGCCCGGCA
>JAPDPR010000018.1:0-24262 GCA_034506335.1 candidate division KSB1 bacterium | reverse complement strand
GGGCGAACAGGGAGGTGCAGCGCTGATGATAGCTGAAGGGGCCCTGGAAAACCCGAGGCCATCGGCCATCTTTGGCTTGCATGTGTTCCCATTTCCTGCCGGGAGCATCGCCTACTGCCCTGGCCCGGCAATGGCCGCGGTGGACGAGTTGCGCATCACGGTCAAGGGGCGGCAGACGCACGGTGCGTCGCCCTGGCGGGGTGTGGACCCGGTGGTGGTGAGCGCGCAGATTATTTTGGGCTTGCAAACGATTATCAGTCGCCAGGTGAATCTTACCGAAGCTCCAGCAATTGTCACCGTGGGGAGCATCCACGGGGGGGTGCGCAACAACATCATTCCAGACAAGGTGGAGCTCTGGGGCACCATCCGGAGCTTTGGCGAGCAGACGCGTGAAGAGCTGCACAAGCGCATCAGCAGGATGGCCTCCTCCATCGCCGAGGCCGCCGGTGCCCAAGCAGAGGTGCAGATTATTCGCGGCTATCCCGTATTGGTGAACGACCCGGAGTTGACGCGCCGTATGCTCCCGGTTCTTGATCGCATTTCAGTAGGAGGAAAAGCCACACAGGTGCCACCGAAGACTACCGCAGAGGATTTCGCCTACTTCGCACAGGAAATCCCCGGCCTGTTCATTAACTTGGGGGTAGGCTCCAGGGGCGCGGACCCTGATACAGTGGCGGAAAACCACTCGCCGCGTTTCTTTGTGGACGAAAGTGCGCTCATGGTAGGTGTCAGGGCTCTGGCCCACCTGGCTGTGGCCTATCTGGAAAGCCCTCGCCAGTGATTCGTGCCGCCCAACGCGGGAGGGCGTTAAGAGCACGTCGAAAGGGCCAAAAAGTGGTTGTTCGAGTGAGTTCTTTTGTATATATTTGCGCGCATTTTACGGGAGTGGGGCGCGGGCCGGCAGGTAGCCACCCGGCGGCAAGGAACCAAAGAGGGAGGATTTTATGAAAGCAGAAGGCTATAACCCTTTCGCAACGGCCCAAGCGCAGTTTGATAAAGTCGCTGAGATGCTCAAACTGGACCGAGGGACCAGGGAGCTGTTGCGGAACACTCAGCGGGAATACCATTTTAGCATTCCTGTGAGGATGGATTCTGGGGAGGTACAGGTTTTCCGCGGCTTTCGCGTGGTGCACAACGACGCGCGCGGTCCGGCCAAGGGCGGAGTGCGTTTCCATCCCCAAGAGACCATTGACACGGTGCGCGCACTCGCAATGTGGATGACCTGGAAGTGCGCCGTCGTGGATATCCCTCTTGGCGGAGGAAAGGGAGGCGTGGTGTGCAATCCCCACGACCTCAGCATGCGCGAACAGGAGCTTCTATGTCGTGGGTGGGTCAGGCAAGTGGGGTGGGACATTGGCCCGGTGCGGGATGTACCTGCTCCCGACGTCTACACAAACCCGCAGCACATGGTGTGGATGATGGACGAGTATGAGACCATGCACGCCGGCAAGTACCCAGGCGTCATTACCGGCAAGCCAGTGGGCCTCGGAGGCTCACTGGGCAGGACGGAAGCCACCGGATACGGCGTGGTCTATACGGTGCGCGAGGCCCTGAAGGAGCTGGGCATCGACATCAAGGGCACTACCGCGAGCTGTCAGGGCTTTGGGAACGTTGCCCAGTACGCCATTGAGCTGTTTCAGCAGCTTGGAGGCAAGGTGGTCGCTGCCTCATATTGGGATGAGGGCGATAAGACCGCCTACACCTTCCGCCGCGACAGCGGACTGGACATGAATGAGCTTTGGCCGATTACGGACCGGCTAGGCGCGATCGACAAGGCTAAGGCAAAAGCGATGGGCTACGAGATACTGCCCGGCGACGCGTGGATTGAGCAAGATGTGGATATTCTGATCCCGGCGGCGCTGGAAAACCAGATCAACGGGACTACGGTCAACAAGATCAGCAAGCGGGTAAAGCTGATCGCCGAGGGAGCGAATGGACCCACCACCCTCGAGGCCGACAAGGTGATACAGCAGCGGGGTATCTTCCTCATTCCGGACTTTCTTGCTAACGCCGGCGGAGTAACGTGCAGCTACTTCGAGCAGGTCCAGTGCAACACCAACTTTTTCTGGACAAAGGAAGAGGTCTTGCAACGGCTGGACGAGAAGATGACCACAGCCTTCCACAACGTGTACGAGCTGGCCAAACGCCGCAACCTCTACATGCGTGATGCTGCCTACGTCATCTCCATCGACAGAGTTGCACAGGCCGTGAAAGCGCGTGGCTGGGTGTAGGCGAAAAAGGGAGGGCCCACACTCGTTCGCTAGGGGCAATTCGCCGCCTGGAGCGCACGGGCATTGATTGGTTGTGAATGAACGGACGAAGGCGTCCACACGGTGGACGCCTTCTCTCTTTTGCAGGGTGGATTTTCTCTGTTGCGCGGGAACCAAAGATGTGCTATATTTCCCGTGAACAGAGACAGTCCGTTGGCGGTGGGCCGCCCCACTGCGCCGAGGGGACAGGGAGTGCGTCGAGGTTAATAGCATGGCCGACCACGATACACATTTCGAGAACCTGGTCCGCGAACTGAAAGAGCGGGAAAAGGAACTAAACTGCCTTTACCGCGTCCAGGAGGTGCTACACGAACAGGGGAAGGAGCTTGGCGAGTTGCTGCGCCAGGTCGTGAGGGTTCTGCCTTCCGGCTGGCAATACCCTGAGCTCTGTCAGGCGAAGATTGAGTACGAGGGGGAAGTATTTCAGACCGACGGGTACACGGAGAGCCCCATTGCGCAGAGGGAAACACTCTTTGTGCAGGACAAGCCCGTAGGCCAGATAGTGGTCTCTTATGTCAGTGAGGTCCCGAAGGGGAGGGATGGTTATTTCTTACCCGAGGAAGGCAAGCTCTTACGTACCGTGGCTGATCTTCTCGGTCACGCCATTCTTTACCTGGAACTGAAGCGCCTCTATTGCAAATGGGATGGCCTTGGTGCCGGCGCGTACGGTCGGGAGGGGGAGCGGTGGCTGGCCATTGTGGAGACTCTGCGCAAGACAGACCGCAAGCTCTACTTCTACTTGGCGCGGAAGATGCTGCGTCAACTCTGTCGCGCCGGCAACGAACACGCGGTCAGCCTTCTGGGGGAGTTCGGCTACAGTGAGGCGCTCGCCGACCAGCTGCAGCCAGAGGACCCGAACCGCCCGAGCCAGAAGCAGTCGTTGGAGCAGATTCTTGCCCTCAGCGACCGAGTGTTTCAGATCGCGGCCGAGCACATGAGTGGGGAGCAGATCGTGCTCTCCATCGAGCGCTGGATCCGCGAAGACAAAGCGATGTTCTTCGTGCGCGCCATTGACAACCCCAATAGCTCGCTGGATGAGGTCATCAACGCCATCTCCCGCTACCGTCTCAGTTCCAGCGCTGATGTGGAGCTCTCGCCTGCCAATGAGAAGGGCGTACTTGTCTCATTGATTCGTCGGCTCTTCTACGAGCAGCTAGAGCTCATCAACGTGGCCAAGCGGTACGTCACACTTCCAGACGTTTTTTCGCTCACCGACCGCATCGTGTATCACGAGGAAAGCCATGGCCATCTGGGGGGAAAAAGCGCCGGGCTCTTTCTCGCCGAGCGCATTATTCGCAGACTCGAGGATAGGTATCCGGTGCTGCGAGACGTGCGGACCCCCAAGACCTGGTACGTCACCTCCGATACCCTCACGCACTTTCTTAACTACAACGGACTGGAGGACGTGCATGAGCAGAAGTACAAGGACCTCGAAGAGATTCGCTTCGAGTACCCGAATCTCATCCAGATTTTCAAGCACTCTTACTTTCCGCCGCGCATCGTCAGCGGGCTGAACGCTGCGCTAGATGACCTGGGTGACTCGCCCATTGTCGTGCGCAGCTCCAGTCTTCTGGAAGACCGTGCAGGCGCGGTCTTCTCAGGCAAGTACAAGAGCCTTTTCCTTGCCAATCAGGGGAGCAAGCAGCAGCGGCTGGAGGCGCTGATGGATGCCATCGCGGAAGTCTACGCTTCCACCTTTGCCCCTGACCCCATCGAATACCGCATCGAGCACGGGCTACTAGATTTCTTCGAGGAAATGGGGATCATGATTCAGCAGGTGGTGGGCCACAGAGTTGGGAACTATTTCTTGCCCACTTTTGCAGGTGTGGCTTTTACGCACAATGAGTTTAGCTGGTCGCCGCGGATACGCCGCGAGGACGGAGTCATCAGGATGGTGCCTGGCCTTGGCACTCGTGCCGTTGATCGCGTGGGGGACGATTACCCGACGCTGGTTTCCCCAGGCAAGCCTAATCTCCGCGTGAACACCACGCCAGAGGAAATTGTGCGTTACTCGCCTAAGCGTGTTGACCTCATCAATTTGCGCACCAATTCGTTCGAGACTGTGGATTTTGCCCGGTTGGTCCGCGAGCACGGCGAAGAGATTCCAGGGTTGGAGTTGGTTATCTCGATCTTTGACGGGCAGATGTTCCATCATCCCACGTCCCTTTTCAATGTGGACCTGGGGAGGGAGAATGTGGTAGTGACCTTTGAAGGGCTCCTGCAGCGCACCAATTTCACTGAGCAGATCCGCACGATGCTGGAAGTGCTGCGGGAAAGCTTTTGTATGCCGGTGGATATCGAGTTTGCCCACGACGGGAGCCACCTTTACCTCCTGCAGTGCCGGCCACAGAGCCGGGCCCGTGGGGCCACTCCTTCCCCCATACCAAAGGATGTCCCTCGCGAGCGCATCGTTTTCACGGCCAATCGCTATGTGTCCAACGGCCAGGTGCCGGCCATCACGCACATTGTCTACGTGGACCCTGCGGCCTACGACAGTCTCTCTGAGCAAGGGGAGCTCCTGCAAGTGGGACGAGCCATCGGTCTACTGAACAAGCTGCTGCCCAGGCGTCAATTCATCCTCATGGGGCCAGGGCGCTGGGGCAGTCGCGGGGACGTGAAGCTTGGGGTCAGCGTGACCTATTCGGACATCAATCGGAGCGCCATGCTCATCGAGATCGCGCGCCGCAAGGGCAACTATGTGCCCGAACTCTCCTTTGGCACCCACTTTTTCCAGGATCTGGTGGAGTCGGCTATTCGCTACCTGCCGCTCTATCCAGACGACGAGGGCGTGGTTTTTAACGAGGCCTTCCTCTTGCACGCGGAAAACCAACTTCCAAGATTCCTGCCCGAGTTTGCCTGGCTGTCGCACGTAGTGCGAGTGATCGACGTGCCGGCCGCGACCAATGGGCAGGTCCTGCGGGTGCTTATGAACGCCGACGAAGAGCGGGCGATAGGGTTCCTGGCGGAGCCAGAGGGAGCGCAGAAAGCGGCAGGAAAATAGACACCTCTTGGGTCTGGTGGCGCCATTACAGGCAAAACTGCGAGCTCGCATTGAGCGCCTGGGCCTGGGGCTGATGCCTGGCAGGCGAGATCACGAAGCCGTTTCTGCAGTGATCCGTCCGGAGACGTGTCTTGTGCTATTGTGGCTCCTGTGGCTGAGCGCGGCACAAGTTTTCGGCCAGATGAGCCGGTGTACAGTGTACGGACGGGTGGTGGATGCCAGTACAGGCGAGCCCCTCGCGCTGGTGAATGTCTTCTTGTCAAACACGATGATCGGCACCACTACTGACCGGGAAGGGTTCTATCGCCTGGGCAATATCCCCTTGGGCAGCCATGAGCTGGTCGTGTCGATGATGGGCTACAAGGTGCAGACCGTTCCTCTCCGCTTTGGCGCCCCGTCCACGACAGAGTTGAACTTCCGCCTGGAGCGACGGGTGCTCCAACTGCCCGCAATACAAGTGGAGGCCCCCCGCGCAAGAGATTGGGAACGGAACATGGCCATCTTCCTGCGCGAGTTTCTCGGACAGACCCCCAACGCGCGGCGCTGCCAGATCACTAATCCAGAATATGTCGACGTCGTATACGACAAGGCATCCGGCATGATGACCGCCACCGCTGCAGAGCCGCTAGAGATCATCAACCGCGCCCTGGGCTACCGGATCAAGACGGTGCTGATGGAGTTCAGTTTTGGCCATGGCAGGTGCAAATACGTGGTCAAGCCAATGTTTGAGGAACTGGAGCCGCGCAACGAAGCTGAGCGGCAAGAGTGGGCCAGGCGGAGGATGGAGGCATACCGGGGCTCATTTCGACATTTCTACCAGGCGCTGGTCAAGTTCCGCCTGAAGGAAGAGGGCTTTTTCGTCGGTGCTGTGCGTTCTCCTGGAGAACGGGCGTACTACGCGTACGTGACCAGAGAATCGCAGCAGAAGTTGTTCTCTCCTGGCGATTTTCCCGGCGAGACCAAGCTTCACTTTGGCAAGTATTTGCAAGTGGTGTACCACAGGGAGTCGGATGAGTTCGCGCTCACCTCTACGCAGACCTCCTACCTTGAGGCGCTTGCGGACACTGTGATAGTCTACGAGCCCGGCTACACGGGCGAGGAGGGCGACCTGATCCGCTACGGTCGTTGGGCGCAGGATCGCATGGCAGAAGCCCTTCCTTTTGACTATCTGCCGGAGGGCGAGTAGTGGCCTGCGCGAGCAGTGCACGGTGTTATGCCGCCACACTAGGCGTGGTGTGCCGGCCTGTGCGCCTCGTGGGGGCCGTTCTTGCTGGGTGGATTCTCTGGGCCATGGTCGGACTGGTGGCGGCGTCGGCTGCACAGCGGGAGGAGCGCTTTTCTATTGCGGGGAGGGTGACAGATGCCGCCACCGGCAGACCCTTAGAGCTGGTCAACGTCTTCCTTGCCCAGAGTACTATCGGGGCTGCCAGCGACAGCAATGGGTATTTTCTCATTCGGAACATTCCGCAAGGCCACTTTGAACTTGTCGCCTCCCGCATTGGCTACGCCCCCGCATCCTTTTCCCTCCGCATGCCAGAAGACGACGGTCGGGTCATTAATTTTGCCCTGAAGCCCACGGTGCTGGAGGTCCGGCCAATCGAGGTGCGCGCAGAAGACCCGGAAAAGTGGCGTGCCGAGCTGAAGCGCTTTTGTGAGGCGTTCGTGGGCACCAGCGCCAACGCTAAGAACAGCACGATTCTGAACCCAGAGGTTCTTGATTTTGCGCGAGACGAACAGGGAAAGACCCTGCACGCCACAGCCAGCGCGCCGCTTGAGATTGTCAATCGGGGCCTGGGCTATCGCATCCACGCCGTGTTGGTCTCTTTCGCACTCACCGGCGATGTCTCCCACTATCAGGCAAAGGCGCAGTTTAGCGAGCTTGAGGCGGCAGACCAGGAGGAAGCGAAGACCTGGGCCGAGAACAGGCTCCGCGCCTACCGTGGTTCTTTCCGCCACTTCTTGAACGCCCTGCTTTCGGGTACCACAAAAGAGGAAGGCTTCTCAGTGTGGCGGACCCCAAAGCTTTACAGCTATCGCCAGGTGAGCTATGATAGCCGGGCAAAGCAGGCACAGCTTTTCTCGCCCGGCGATGATCGCTTTACTCTTAAGCTCCATTTCCCAGGTTTCCTGAAGGTCATGTACATCCTGGAACCAGATGAATTCACGCAGGGCAGCTATCAGGTATCACTGATTAGGCTGTCCAAGGACACCGTGCTGGTCAACATCGCAGGGTATGCCTTAGACCCCGCAGACATTGTCCGCTATGGGCGATGGTCGCATGACCGCATGGCCGAACAACTACCGTTCGACTATGTACCGCCCAGGTGAGGTGCGACAGCCAATGATGTGACAGTTGCGGCCGCGTGGGCCTCGGTTGTGGAAACCCTTCGAGGATGGTGAAGTAGGAGGTTGGACGTGACCCCCCAGAGGGACCGGGGTTAAGGGCGGGGTTCTCGCGTTGCAGCCTAGGTGGAGAAGAGCGGAAATGGAACAGCAAGGTGAGCCAGGGTGTGTGTTTTGCGAAATCGTGGCAGGACGGAGACCTGCGAGCGTCGTGCACCAGAACGAAAGGTGTTGGGCCTTTATGGATATCCGGCCAGTGAATCCTGGGCACGTGTTAGTCATTCCGGTGCACCACGCTGCGGGGTTGTCGGAGCTCGATCCTGAGGATGGGGCAGAACTTTTCCGGATGGCGCAAAAGGTGGCTCAAGCGTTGAGATCGAGCGGGGTGCGCTGCGAAGGGGTGAATCTGCATCTGGCGGACGGCCGCGCTGCTGGGCAAGAGGTCTTTCATGTGCACCTGCATGTGGTGCCACGATTTCGTGGCGATGGCTTTGGCTTGCGCTTCGGTCCCGATTATGGGCGCATGCCGCCGCGTGCCGAACTAGATGCACTGGCGGCCCAACTGAAGGCGCACCTCCAGGCGCACCGCTGAAACACCAGACCGTGCAACGATAGTCGAGGTTCGCTCGTGGACTTTACTCCTGCCGTGTACGAACATGCCGCCCGGTTGATCGGCAAAACGCCGTGGCAAACCTCCCGAGACGCAGCCTTGTTGTTCCAGGCGCACGCGGCTGCCTTTCGCCTGTACCGCCATTCTCCGGTGGTCGTGGGCATAGATATTTATAACCTGGAGGCGGAGGCATACGGCGCCGAAATTGGTGAACCGGATGGGCACGGCCTCCCTGCGGTGACGCGGTATCCCTGTCCCGAAGTTCGCTCCATACTCCAGCTGAAGCCTCTGAACGCTACCAACGCTGGCCGCATCCCGATGGTACTTGCCGTGGGCCAGCGATTGCAAAAGGAACTGCCGGAGGCGAATGTGAGCGTGCCGGTCAGTGGGCCCTTTTCACTCGCCTGCAATCTGGTAGGATTCGAAACTCTGCTGTGTGCGCTTGTGAGCGACCCCGGAACTGTAGGAAAGGCGCTTTGCCATCTGGTAGATGGACAGCGAGCTTTCTGCGCGGCAGCGCGCACGTACGGCCTAGGCGTGACCATCTTCGAATCGGCGGCAACACCACCGCTCCTTTCCCCTGAGCTCTTTGCCGAAGTGGAGTACCCGGCATTGGTCCGACTGGTGGAGGCCGCTTCGGAGCTCCTCGGCCGTCCCGCACCGTGCATAATCGGGGGCAATACGGCTCCTATCGCGGAGATGTTGTTTCGGACCGGCGCCGGTTACCTCATCTGCCCTTCTGAGACTGACCAGCCGGCGTTTATGAGCGTGGCAGCACGCTATCCGGAGGTGACGGTGCGCGTCAACATGGACCCGTGGACCTTGGTTCATGGCGACGAGGACACAGTGCGGCGGGAGGTGGAGCGCGTGTTTCAGCTGGCCACAGGTCGTCCGCGAACGTGTATTGGCACCGGGGTGCTCCCCTACGAGGCTGAGCCAGAGAGGGTGCTGCGCCTCAAGCAGTACGTGTCCTCCCTGTAAGGGGACAGCGCCAGCGCCAAGGATCTTGCAGACGAGGCTGATGATACGACACTGTCGAACTGACGGGGGGATGCCTACACGGAGTGGTCTTCCGCAGCGCGGTCGCCTAACTGAGAGGGAAGATCGAAAGAGCTCGGCTTTCTTCTTTCCGGCAGTGCGCGAACGTGGGGCTTTGGCGTGTCCGTGCTCTCTTCACGGCGGATGTACTTTTTGCACTTTATGCACGTGCGTCAATGGCGGGGCTCTAATGTGCGAGGGATCTACACGAGGAGTTCGGTGATGAGACGGATCGTGATTGCCATGCTGCTCGTGGCGTGGTGCTGGAGCAGTGCTGCCGACCCGGGGCAGGACTTTGCGGCACAGATGCAGCTCTTGGAGACCTGGGTCGGAGAATTGATGGCCTACTATCGCCTCCCTGGTCTGGCTATCGGGGTCGTGCGGGACCAAGAACTGGTCTATGCCAAAGGTTTTGGCTACGCTGATCTGCGGACTAAGGCCCCGGTCACCCCGCGCACGCTCTTCCGCGTGGCCTCCATTACCAAGTTGTTCACGGCCACCGCCGTCATGCAGCTTCGTGATGCGGGCAAGTTAGCGCTGGATGACCCCGTGCAGAAGTACCTCCCGTGGTTTTCTTTGCAAGGGCGTCGACCTGAGTGGCCGGCGGTGACCATCCGACAGCTCCTCACGCACACCTCTGGCATCCCTCGCGAGGCTGCTTTCCCGTATTGGACGGACCACCGGTTTCCCGCACGTGAAGAGATGGTCGCCAAGCTTCCGACCCAGGAAATGGTATTCCAGCCGGAAACGAGGTGGAAGTACTCCAATCTCGGCATGGCGCTCCTGGGCGAGATTGTTGCCGTGGTGAGCGGCACCCCTTACACTCAATACGTGACCGAGCACATCTTGCGTCCCTTGGGCATGAACTCCTCGTTGCTGGAGGTAGCCCCGGGTACGCCCGGGCTAGCAACCGGCTACTTGCGGCACGTGGAGGGGAAGGGGCGCGAGGTTGCGCCTTTTACCGATGCGCGGGGGCTGACAGCAGCGGCGAACTTGGCCAGCAACCTCGAAGACATGGGGCGCTTCTGCGCCCTCCAGTTCCGCTATGACGATTTTTCCCCGCAGGCCGTGCTCAAAGGGAGCACGTTGCGGGAAATGCACCGGGTGCACTGGCTCCGGCCGGACTGGCAGAGCGGATACGGTTTGGGCTTCAGCGTGCGGCGTGTCGGGGGCCGCACGGTGGTCGGTCACGCCGGCTGGGTGGCCGGCTATCGGTCCCAGGTGCTCCTGGCACCCGAAGAGAAGGTGGCAGCAATCGTTTTCTGCAATACAGAGGACTTTGACCCAAACACCATCGCCGTCAAGGCCTTGGGACTTGCTGCAGAGACCTTGGGAGCAAAGCCCGCGAAGGTACCGTCTGCGTTCGACTCCACCTGGGTCCGCTTCGTGGGCGCATACGAAGACCCCACCCACTGGCGGACGGACGTACTGCTCTTGGGCACGCGGTTGTACTTGTACGGTTTCAGCTACCCGCCTGAGGATGATCCGACGGAAGCTTTGGTGGAGCTGGAGCCCATAGGTCCGGCCACGTTTCGTCGCGCTAGCGATGGGGAGCCTGTCTCCTTTGAAATGGATGCGCGGGGCCGGGTCTTGCGCGTGAAGGTAGGCGAAAACTTTATCTACCCAATCAGATGAAAGGCTACCTCCGAGGCCCTGGGTCATGGCGGAGAAGCACTTTTACGAGCAGCGAGCGTTTGCCGAGCGCTACCTCGTGCCCTTTTTCCAGAAGCACGTACCAGGTTTTTCTCAGGCACGCGTGCTCGAGGTGGGGTGCGCAGAGGCGGGATTTCTCGACGTGCTCTACGGGTTGGGGATCCAGGGGGTGGGACTTGAGCTTTCCCCGGCGCGCGTGGCCCTGGCCAAGGCAAAAAACCCTGGACTGGAGGTGGTGATCGGGGATATCACGGAGCCCGCCTGCGTGAATGCGGTAGGCGACAATTTCGACCTGGTGGTAATGCGCGATGTGATGGAGCACGTGGTGGACCGTGTTGCTGCTATGCAAAACGTGAGGCGACTGCTCAAAACAGGGGGCTATTTCTATGTCTCCTTTCCTCCCAAGTACTCCCCGTTTGCCGGCCATCAGCAGGTGGGGCGCTCAGTGCTTAGACTTGTGCCCTACCTCCACCTTCTGCCCGCCCCTTTGCTGCGCCGTTTGGGGCGGCTGGCCGGCGAAGCCGAGTACCAGATCGCCAACATCATAGCCAATAGGCGTCACGGTCTGAGCATTGCCTCTTTTGAGCGGCTTTGTCGCGAGCACGGCTTGAGGCCGGTGGTGCGGGAGTTGTTTCTCGCGCGGCCTGTGTACCGGGTCCGGTTTGGTATACCGTGCATTCGCCTTCCCAACCTCCCTGGAATGCGCGAGCTCCTGACCCTGGGCTACGAGGCATTGTATCGCCTGACCTGAGTGCCGCCCGTGGAACGCGGCAGAAAGGGCGTACAATTCCCCGCTGGCGTCCGGATCACAGGAAGAGAGCGCAGCGGCCGCCGGCTCATGTCCGGGGCGTGGTCACTGCCGAGAAGGGGAGATCGGGCCTGGTGTGTGTGGAACTTTTGGCAGGCCTCATAGGATCGCTTTCCCCTAAGAATATGGTGGGCCCTGGGCGCAGAAGTGTCTCTGCATCTCACTTGAGCACGATACCGCAGTGAGCGCAACGCGTCGCCTTGATGGGAATTACTGATAGGCACTCCGGGCACTCCTTGGTCGTGGGGGCAGCCGGAGCAGCCTCTTCTTTGGCCCGAAGAGCGTTGATCCCTTTTACCACCAGGAAGAGCGCAGCCCCGATGATGAGAAAGTTGATCAGCGTGGTGATGAACACGCCATAGTTGAAAGTGACTGCCCCCAGCGCTTTGGCAGCCGAGAGGCTTGGATAAGGCTTGGGGCTGGTGCCTTCGCGGAGCACGATGTAGAGGTTGCTGAAATCAACTTTGCCGAGAAGCAGGCCGATCGGCGGCATGAGGATGTCGTCAACCAGTGACTTGACGATGCTGCCAAATGCGGCGCCGACCACAATCCCCACCGCCATGTCCACCACGTTGCCTCGCAAGATAAACTTCTTGAATTCCTGCAGCATATGGCCCTCCTTCCTTTATCTGCGCCCAGGTGGCCCTTACGCGCCAATTTAGTCACATCATGTCGAAAAGGCAAGAACAATCTTGGGCCCAAGTCAGTAAAGGCGCAGGTAGGAGGTAGTGGGGCGTGCAGTTCCTTGTGGTACATCAAGGTGAGCTCTCTTTGTGTTGACGGTCCGGCGAAGGCTTGAGCTCAGTTTTTGTCCAATTCCCGCTTGAATATTCGGCAAAAGTTTCGCATATTTGCAGGCGCGATGGAAGACCGAGCTCGTGTGAGGTGACCTGCGGCATGGCCAGAGGCAAAGCTCCTGACCTCTCGTGGCTGATCAGCACCTACTTTTCTGACCCTTCGCGACGCCTGAAGCTAGCCAGGGGCGAGAAACTCATGGTGCAGGGGGGATACAACGACCGCCTCTACCTGGTGTTAAAGGGGGTGCTCGTGGGGTGTGTGCGCGGCCCAGGTGGTGCGCGTTACGAGCTCTTTCGCGCCACCCGCAACAAGTTCGTGGGGGTGTATAGCTTTTTTTCCCGCACATTCGTGAGTTCCGCGACGGTACTTGTGGAACGGGATGCAGAAGTGGCTTATATCGACCAGAACGAGCCGGTACGTGATCCCTCGCGTGGCACTTCGCTTTTCGAGCAGTTCATGCCCGTGGTGGTGATGGATCTGAAGTACCGCCAGCAACGCGAGCTTCAGATCGCCCGAGAAAAAGAGCGCACTCTCCGCCGTCTCATCCACACCGAACGTCTGGCTTCCTTGGGGCAGATAGCTGCTGGCATAGCGCACGAACTGAACAATGCCGTGGCCGTGCTCGAGCGGAACACCGAATGGCTCCGGGAAAACCTGGTTGGTGTTCTCGCGGGTCAGTCGCCAGAGAAGCTGGAGTACTTCCGCCTAGGGCTGGAGCGGGGGCGATGGCAGACTACGCGCGAGGTGCGTGAGCGGGAAACGGCTCTGCAGCAGGCCTATGGACTCGATGCTGAAATGGCGCACAAGCTCGCGGAAATGGGTGTGTCCTCGGAGCAGCTTGCGCGCCACGGCCGCGAGGCGACAGCCATTGCGGAGAGCCTCCACTACTATTGGCAGTTAGGTGCCACACTGCAGGATATGGCCGTGGCGGCAGAGCATGCGGCGCACGTGGTCAAGTCCGTCAAGTACTTAGCCACCCAAGATACCACTTTGGAGGGGTTGGACGTAAACAAATCTATCGGCGAGGCCCTCATCCTCCTGAGCAGCCCTTTGCGCAAAGTGGACCTCAAGTTGGATCTCGGCGAACTGCCGCTCGTGGCCGCAAGCAAGGGGGAGCTGGTGCAGGTCTGGTGCAATCTTATTCGGAATGCCGTCGAGAGCATCGCCTCTGACCCCTCGCGCAAAGGAGTAATCGGCGTGAGCAGCCGGGCAGTGGACCAGGCGGTGGAAGTGTCGATAGTCGACAACGGACCTGGCATTCCACCACACCTTTTGCGAAGGATTTTTCAGCCCAATTACACCACCAAACAGAAAGGGTTGGAATTTGGCCTCGGGTTGGGGCTTCCTATCGTGGAGAGAATCGTCACGAGCTACGGGGGGCGGATCGACGTCACCTCCCAACCTGGTAGGACAGAGTTTAAGGTCACCTTACCGATTCGAGGAGGGTATGGAAAAGCTGAAAGTGTTGTGCATCGATGACCAGCGGGAAGTGCTTGCTGCGCTGCGCAAGGACCTTGAACCTCTTTCCGCGGTGTGTGCGTTTGTTGAGTGTGAGTCGGCAGCCGAGGCTGAGGAGGTCCTGGCAGAGATGGAACGAACCGGTGACCACCTGGCGCTGATCATTTGCGACCACATCATGCCTGGGAAGAATGGCATCGACCTGTTGGCCGAGCTCACCCAAGCCGGGCGATTCTCGGAGACCAAGAAACTCCTGCTCACAGGTCTTGCCACCCATGAGGACACCATCTACGCCATCAACGAGGCGCACATCGACCGATACGTGGAGAAGCCATGGGACCCGGCACAGCTGCAGCAGGCGGTAAGGATCCTGCTCTCCACGTACCTCGTGCGGTCGGGGCTTGACTACGGGCCTTACATCGAACTGCTGGGGCAGGCGGATCGCAGTCAAAGGCAGGGGCAGTAATCGGCCAGCGAGCTCCGGTCGCCCGCGGGACTGGTCGGACCTTAGGGCCACAATCCCAACCACGAGTTCGGTGCCCGCACGTACCACTTCCATCCTCTCCGGCGCCTACCCGTCATCCCTCGGGCCACACGCTCTGTTTGCCCACATGGACAGACAGAGCCATGGCAAGATTTTCCTTGAAAATTTGCCAAATATGGTGTAAACTTTACCCACATCGAGACAGGGCCTGCAGCGAGGAACTTCATGGCAGTAGAGGGCAACAGGCGGGGTAGACCGGCAAAAACCACCGGTGGCGTGGAAGAGCGGGTTCTTGACAAAGGGTTCGTGCGCCTGGTGAACTTCCTAGGGGGCGACGCGGCCGTTGTCCGCGCGGCGCGCGTGTCGGTGGGGCAGGAAAGCAAAGGCGAGGAACGCGACCGGCAGCTCATCGACTATCTGCTCCGCCATCGACACGAAACCCCCTTCGAACACAGCGTCTTCACTTTCCACATCAAGTGCCCCATCTTTGTGGCCAGGCAGTGGTTTCGCCATCGCATGGCAAGCTACAACGAGATCTCGGGTCGCTACACTCGCCTGGAGTACGAATTCTACCTCCCTGAACACCTGCGCAGCGAGAAAGGGCCTGATTATCAGTATGGGCTGCTTGGCGAGGAGGCCGATAGCCGACTGCGTGGCCAGATGGCCGAGCACTTTTCGCGAAGCTACGAGCTTTATCAAGCTTTGCTGGCCGAGGGCGTGGCAAAGGAACATGCCAGAATAGTGCTCCCCCTTGCCTTGTACACCCAGTTCTACTGGACGGTGAATGCCCGCTCCCTGATGAACTTCTTGAGCCTGCGCACCGATCGGCATGCCCAGGAAGAGATAAGAGAATACGCCCAGGCGATCATGCGCATTTTT
The DNA here is from genome assembly GCA_034506335.1 of candidate division KSB1 bacterium. Taxonomy (NCBI): domain Bacteria; kingdom Pseudomonadati; species Candidatus Zhuqueibacterota bacterium. The sequence continues at coordinate 8,920 of JAPDPR010000018.1, read as the reverse complement.
GCCGCAAAGATGCCCTGGACGCACCAGGCCTTTGTCCGTTACTACCTTGGTACCCGCCCCCATGATGAATAGCAGGAAAGAGGTCATGGTGGACAAAGTGAGCCTCGGCAGGCAAAGGGTGGCGAAGCGTCCGCCGTGGCTCAAAGTGCGCCTCCCCAGTGGCGAGGAGGTTAGCGCGGTCAGGGCTCTAGTGCAACAACATGGCCTGCACACCGTTTGTCAGAGCGCGCGCTGTCCCAATATCGGCGATTGCTGGGCGCGGAAGACGGCCACTTTCATGCTTTTGGGAGATGTGTGCACTCGCGCCTGTACTTTTTGCGCAGTCGAGCATGGCGTGCCCTCACCAGTTGACACGGGCGAGCCAGCGCGAGTGGCGAAGGCAGTGCAAGCCCTCGGCTTGGAATATGCCGTTATTACTTCGGTCACGCGCGACGACTTGCCGGACGGGGGAGCCTCTCACTTCGCGGCCACCATTGAGGCGGTGCGTGCGTTGCGCCCTCAGTGCAAGGTGGAGGTGCTGGTGCCCGACTTCGCCGGCTCTGTCGAGGCGTTGGCCATTGTGCTGTCTGCCCGCCCTGATGTGTTTAACCACAACGTGGAAACAGTGCCCCGACTTTATGGCCGGGTGCGGCCGCAGGCAGATTATCGCCGCTCACTGACGCTCTTGGCACGGGCCTCTCAAGCCGGCCTGATCACCAAATCTGGGCTCATGGTTGGCATGGGCGAGACCACGGATGAGATTCAGCAGGTGATGGCCGACCTTCGTGCGGCGGGCTGCCGTATGCTCACCGTCGGGCAGTACCTCCAGCCAAGCAAGAAACACTTGCCAGTGCATCGTTTCGTGGCGCCGGAAGAGTTTCAGCAGGTGCGCGAGTTGGGCCTGGCAATGGGCTTTGCGCACGTGGAGGCCGGCCCCCTGGTGCGCAGCTCCTACCATGCCGCTGACCAGGTGAAGGTGATGCGATGAGTCGTTCCGCGGCAAGCAAAGGCGACGCTGCCAGGGAGCACCGGGCCGAATCCAGCTTCATAGCCATGCCCGGGGATGCCAACACCATCGGCAGCGTATTTGGAGGAAGGATCTTGCAGCTCATGGATATGGTGGCCACCATTGCTGCCCGCCGGCACACGGGCACGCGCGTGGCTACCGTAGCCGTGCACCAGGTCCGCTTCCTGAAGCCAATTACCGTGGGCCAAGTGATGGTCGTCAAGGCGAGCGTCAACAGGGTATTTGGCAGCTCCATGGAAGTGGGCGTGAAAGTGTGGGCAGAGGATACTTATGCCGGCACGGTCTATCACGCATGTTCTGGCTATTTTGTCTTTGTGGCCTTGGGGGAAGACGGCCGCCCGCAACGCGTGGGTGACGTGGCTCTGGAGACTGAAGACGACCGCCGCCGCTGGCAAGAGGCCGGCGACAGACGGAAATCCGCACGAGGAGGAGAAGATTAGAGGCACCACGCATGGAGCGGAGTAACCCGAAATTGCCTCCGTTGGGCAAGATTGATTTTGACTTCTTTGACAAGGTGATCTACCCGCGTCTTGGTGCGGCGGATGCGAACGTGATCCTCGGACCCAGACACGGCGTTGATTTTGGCGTGCTGCGAGTGGGTGAGCACGTGCTGGTCTTCTCCAGCGACCCGGTCTTCATACAGCCCTCCCTGGGCTGGGAGCGTGCCGCCTGGTTTGCCCTGCACATCTTGGCCAGCGATGTGGCTGTTAGTGGCATCCCCCCGTCGCACTTGACCATCGACCTCAATTTGCCGCCTGAGATGACCGAGGAGGTGCTGGAGGTCATTTGGGATACGATTCACAGCGAGGCGCGCCGGCTGGGCATTGCTATCGTGGGTGGGCACACCGCGCGCTACGCCGGCTGCTCATACCCTATGGTCGGCGGAGCGACCATGTTCGGCGTGGGCAAGCCCGAGCAGTTAGCTGACCCCCGCAACGTACGCCCCGGCGACGTGGTGCTCATCACCAAGGGGCCGGCCGTGGAGACCACCGGCCTGATGGCCGTGCAGTTCCCTGAGTTCATCGAAAGGAAGCTGGGGCCGACGGCGCTGAAAAACGCGCAGGAGATCTTTTACCAGATGTCAGTAGTCAAAGATGCGCGCGTGGCCTGCGAGGTGGGCGGTGTGGTTGCCATGCACGATGCCACTGAATGCGGGGTACTCGGCGGTCTCTTCGAAATGGCCATGGCCGGCAACTACGGCCTGCGCATCGAAAAGGAGAAGATCGTCATACAGGATATCGTCAGGCAGACCTGCACCGTGTTTGACATCGACCCTTACAAGGCCATAAGTGAGGGAACCCTAATTGCAGTGGTGCGGGCAGAGAAGGCAGATGCTATTGTGACCGCACTGCAGGCCGAAGGCGTCATCAGTTCAGTGGTGGGCGAAGTGCTGCCGGCCGCGCAAGGCCTGAGTCTCGTGGAACAGGGCGTGGCTCGCCCCCTCACGCACCCGCGCGTTGACCCGTTTTGGACCCGTTTCGAGGAATACCTGGCCATTCAGCAGCAGGCGGCAAAGGTCAAACAGCAAGGGTGACGACATGGCCACGGACGAGCTCATGGAAGTTCGTATTTACGGAGACCCGGTGCTGCGGATGCCGGCGGCGCCTGTGGAGAAGATTGATGATGAGCTGCGCGCCCTCATCCCCGCCATGGTGCGCACCATGCGGGAGAAAGACGGCGTGGGGCTTGCCGCAAACCAGGTGGGAGTGCTGCGGCGCATCATCGTCGTGGCCGAAGGCGAAAACCTCCACATCCTCATCAACCCAGAAATTGTCAGCTGGAGCACCCGCACTCTGGTGGATACCGAAGGCTGCCTGAGCCTGCCGGGCCTCCAAGCGGAGGTGGAGCGGGCCACCAAGGTCGTGGTGCGAGGCCTGGACCAGGACGGGCATCAGGTGGAGCTGGTGGCGCGTGGGCTCTTGGCCCGCATTTTCCAGCATGAGATCGACCACCTCAACGGGGTTCTGTTTATCGATCGCATGAAGGAGGGCACCCTCCAGTGGATTCGCCGCCGCGAAGGGAGCGACGAGGTGGACTATGTCAGCACGGACCTGGCGGAGGTGAGGCGCACCTATCGCCAGCGGTATCATGGTGGACGGACAGATGTGGTGTTTGACCGTCCATCCGCGCAAGTGTCGAAAGGGACGGAGCGTTAGCAGGAAAAGCGGAACCAACAGGGAGAGCGACCAATGGGAAGCCTGTTCTATGCCAACGAAATCGTGAAGATGAACATCACAGAGGAGCAGAACGGAGCAGCCTACTACACGGCGCTTGCGGAAAAGGCGCGCTCCAAGAAGCTCCGGGCGGCAGCAGCGCGCATCGCTGAGCAGGAGCGCCACCACGAGAAGCTTTTTACCGAGCTGCTGGAGAAGCTGGGCGAGCCGGATGTGGCCGAGAGCTACCCGGGGGAGTATGATGCTTATGTGAAAGCGCTCCTGAACTACAAGATCTTTCCTGATGCCGAGGCTGCCGCCGCCATGGCCCGGGAAAAGTCCGATGCCGATGCCGTCAAACTGGCCATCCAGACCGAGCGCAATACGCTCTTGCTCCTGGAGGAGCTGCGGAAGCATGTGCCAGATGCCGAACGCAAATACGTGGATGTTACCATCCGGGAGGAGCAGCAGCACCTGGCCGATCTGAACGCCATCCTGGCCGAGCTGTGAGCGATGGCAGCCGGGGGCTGCTACAAAGAGGTCGCCACCACAAGCGGGAGGGAGATCCGTGGCTAAGGAACGTCCTGTCTACGCGCGTAAGCTCTCTGACGAGGAGGTGAGGGGGCAGTACATTCTGGTGCAACGGGGGAACCTGGATATGTTTCCCAAGCCGGGCAAGCCGTTCAAGCTCAAGATTGGCGGGGCGTACCACGAGGCTACGGTGCTCGCTGTGGAGTGCTGGAGCTTAGGCCCACGCAAGCCCACGCAGACCTTTCGCATCGACATGCGCCCGTTTGCCGGGAAGGTGACCCTCCGGTATGGCCACAAAGTGACCATTGCAAAAGTCAAAGAGGGCTATTACGAGCTGCTGGAATGAGTGCTCTGGTCGGGGGCGAGCCTGTCCAGAGAGGTGGAGAGAAGCCATGGAGCTCATTGTGGGCCTAGACCTGGGAGGGACATTCCTCAAGGCGGGTCTGGGCGACAAAGCGGGGAAGTTGCTGCACAAGGGGATACGGCCATCCGCGGCGAACGCGCCGGCGCAGGTCATCTTTGAAAACATGTTCGCTGCTGTGGAGGAGCTCATAGCGCTGGCCCGGCAGCAGGGAGGTCACGTTCGTGCCATAGGTGTGGGGAGCCCTGGCGTCATTGACGTGGATAGAGGTCGACTTTTGGGACAGAGTCCCAACCTGCCCCACTGGGCGGACGTGGACATTGGCGGGGTGATGTCCGAGCGTTTCGGTCTCCCTGTGGTGGCCGATAACGACGCCAACCTGATGACGCTGGCCGAGGTGACCTTGGGCGCGGGGAGGGGGTGCCGCCATGCCGTCTGTCTCACTATAGGGACTGGCATAGGGGGCGGCCTCTTCCTGAACGGCGAGATTTATCGCGGCAGCCGCTACGCAGGCGCGGAATTGGGGCACACGCTGGTAGAGTTCGATGGAAGGCCATGCCCGTGCGGCGGGCGCGGGTGCCTGGAGCAATACGCCTCGGCCCCGGCAACAGTACGCGACTATGTGGCCCGGCTGGAAACCTCGGGACGATCGGTGCCTGAGAAAGTAGATACCAGACTCATCTTTGAGCGTGCGCGCCAGGGTGAGCCCGAGGCGCTGGCTGCCGTAGAGCAGACCTGCACCTACCTCGGCGCGGGTATTGCCAGCTTTGCCAATGCCCTCAACCCCGAAGTGGTCATCATCGGCGGCGGCGTAGCCGATGCAGGCGAATTCTTCATCGCGCGCGTGGCCGACGCGGTGCGGAAAAGAGCCATGCCCACCGCCTGGAAGGATCTCCAAATCCGAAGAGCAGAGCTGGGCAACGACGCGGGGATCATCGGTGCCATCCTCTTCGCGGCAAAAGCAACAGGCTGAGCATACCAGGCACCGGCAGCAGTGTGAGCGTCATTCTCTGTTGGATTGCGCCCGGGGGTATTCCTGGCGCAGGCTCTTCCGACGCCCAGGGGGTTCCCCGATGGCTTGACAGCATGGAGGTGCTGCAATGCAATTCTCCTACCCTCCACGAGTTGCACTTGCGCATTTGCCTACCCCAATCCACCATCTTGAACGCCTTTCACGCAGCCTGGGGGGACCAGACCTCTACCTCAAACGGGATGACCTCACCGGCTTTGCCTTGAGTGGGAACAAGGTGCGAAAGTTGGAGTTTGTGCTCGCCGATGCGCTGCGCAGAGGGGCGACTGCGGTGATCACGTGCGGCGGGCTGCACTCCAACCACGCGCGCGCCACTGCAGTTGCCGCAGCCCGCCTTGGTCTCAAGTGCCACCTCGTACTTCGGGGCGAGGCACCAGCGGTGTGGGACGGCAACGGCCTCATAGACAAGCTGGTGGGCGCGGAGGTCACTTTCATCACTCCTGAACAGTACTACGGCCAACGCGACGAGATCATGGCCGAGAAGGCAGCGGAACTGGAGCGGCGTGGCGAGCGCGCATACGTCATCCCCGAGGGGGCTTCGAATGCCCTGGGTGCGGTGGGGTACCTGCAGGCCGGCGATGAGATCGCGCACGACCAGGAACGGATGGGGGTGCGATTTGACGCGGTAGTCTTTGCCGTGGGTTCCGGAGGTACGTACGCAGGGATGTTCTTAGCAGCCAAAATCGCAGGGCTGCGCACGCGTGTCGTCGGCATCAATGTGTGCGACGATGCGCCTTACTTTGTTCGCCGCATCGCCGGCATCATCGAAGAGTTCAAAGCTCTTTTTGGCGTGGAGCTGGAGTATGCGCCGGAGGAGATCCAGATCATCGATGGCTACGTGGGTCTGGGGTATGCTCAGAGCCGCCCGGAGGAGTTGGCCTTCATCTGTGAGGTGGCGCGCACAGAGGGGGTCCTGCTGGACCCTGTCTATACAGGCAAAGCAATGTACGGTTTGGTGGACCAGATCCGCCAGGGGCGCTTCCGCCCTGGGGAGAAGGTGTTGTTCATCCACACCGGCGGGGCGTTTGATTTGTTTCCGCTGCGGGAGGAGCTGACAAGGGTTGGATATGCGCACTGAGTTCGCGTTCCCGGCGTGCTCCGCGCTGCGGTAGGGATTTGCGACTGGCACGTCAAGTGGCCGCAAGCGCTTGCGTGGTGAGCGCCTTCATAGACTCAAGATCCGAGTTGCGGGCGGCCTTTGATGGGAATGAATGGTTTTCGCTGTTGGCGACTTGCCTCAGTAGCCGTTCGGCTCCCTTGGATGGTTCGACTGAATCGCCGAGATGCAGGTCTACGTTGGGGAATAGGACGGAAAAGGATGGATGAAGCTTTTGCAGCCATTTTCAATGTCGTTGCCCCGTACGGTCGTTTCCAGACAGAGCCAGCGAAGCATCTTCTGGCTGGGCGAAATGTGATTTTGCAGGCTCCAACCGGCTCGGGTAAGACCAAAGCAGCTTTGTTTCCCTATTTACTAGCCCGTCAGCAAGGCCTCGATTTTCCCCGGAAGATGCTCTATTGTGTGCCCATGCGGGTGCTGGCCCGTAGCTTCTGGGATGACTTGAAGAAAGATCAACCCAGCCTGGACGCCCGTCTGCAAACCGGTGAGCAACAGGATGACCGAAGACTGGAAGCTGAGATCACTTTTGCTACGGTTGACCAGGTGCTCTCCAGTTTCCTGAATATCCCTTACGCATTGAGCCTGCGCCAGGGCAATGTGAATGCTGGAGCAGTGGTCTCTTCCTACCTGGTCTTTGACGAGTTTCACCTGTTGGATCCCGAATCAACCCTGCCCACTACCCTGGAAATGCTGCGCATGTCAAAAGGGATCACACCGTTTCTCTTGATGACCGCGACCTTCTCTCAGGAAATGCTCGCCCGGCTGGCCTCTATGCTGGATGCCGAAGTGGTGACTGTCAGCAATGAGGAGCTTCGGAGAATTCCCACCCAGAGGGATAAGACACGTCGGTTTCACCGTATGGAGGCACCGCTGACGGCTGAAGCTGTGTTACGACATCACCGCACCCGCTCTATCGCCATCTGTAACACAGTGGAGCGAGCCCAGGACCTTTTTGAGGAGCTTTGCACCCAGGCCGGTCCAGGCACCCAGGTTATCCTCCTCCATTCCCGATTCCTGCGAGAAGATCGGCGGCAAAAGGAAGACAGTGTGCGTCGGTTCTTCGGCAAAGACGGAGAGAAAGCAGGCAGCATCATCCTCGTGGCTACGCAGGTTATTGAGGTGGGATTGGACATTACCTGTGAGCTCATGCATACGGACGTGGCTCCCGCCAGCGCCATCCTGCAACGGGCCGGCCGCTGTGCCCGTTTTGAGGGTGAAGAGGGCGATGTCTACGTTTACCAGGTGCCCCTTAACCAAAAGGGTGAGCCGAACTATGCTCCCTATCTTGGCCAACAGGCAACTTTATGCGAGAAGACCTGGGAAGCACTGCCCTCGTTTGAGGAAGAGAACATGGATTTCCTGGCCGAGCAGCGCCTGGTGAACTTAGTCCATGCCGAGGCTGATGGCCGGATGCTGGATGGTCTGGAACAGGCCCGCTATGCCCATCGCCAGGAGGTGAATAAAGCTATTGGGCAACAGGAGATAGGGTTGGCTCGGAGCCTGATCCGCCATGACGATTCGGTTACTATCCTAGTGCATCCAAACCCATTGGAGATTGAGAACCCTTACGCCCTGGAAGGCTTCTCCCTGTTTTTCGGGACACTGCATGGGCAGTTCAAAGCGTGGCAAGAGGCCGGGCTGCCCAATGAAGAGGTTAGCTGGCTGCTCAAATACCCTCAGGAAAAGGGTGCTGACGAAGGCGAGGATCGCCCGACCCGCTACGAGTGGATTGTAGCTAGAGAGCGTCAGGAATTGAAACGTTCTGCCATTCACGTGGTAAATCCCCTTTTAGTGACATACGACTCCACTACTGGCTTCCGTTTTGGCCCTGGCGGGGGGTTCCAATCCCCATTCCAAAAAAGCCAGGTAATAGAGAAGGAAAAAGAACGGCGCGGGTATCGCCGCGAGAGCTACCAGGAGCATATCCAGAAGATGCTGGCTGTCTACCAGGCTCAATTATCTAAGGAGATGAGTTACGCTGCTAATCGGCTGGAGCAGCAAATGGGCCTGCCAAAAGGGTCGTTGGAGAGGGCGGTTCATCTGACTATTGCCTTGCATGATGTAGGCAAGATGGACCGGCGCTGGCAGCGGTGGGCTCATGAATGGCAACGGCGGATCGGCGCGCCAGTAGCAGAGGAATACATGCTGGCCCATACCGACTATAATCCCGACGATCCTCGCCATCAGAGTGTTGAGGCTGAGATGCCTGGCTCTCGCCCGCCACACGCTGCCGAAGGCGCAGTAGCTGTATTCAAGGTACTATACCGGCTTTTGGGTATGCCGGGGCAGGATGATCCTAGCTTTAAACTGATGAAAGCGGTCTTCAGTGCCATTGCCAGGCACCACTCGCCGAGGGCAGACAGCTATCAGGGGTTTGACCTACACCAGGCCGCTGTGACAACTTTGGCCCAGGTCCTGATGGATCTTAATGCCGGTCCCCATGTACACAACTCCCTGGTGATGAACAGGCGTCCGCAACCCATCACCGGCCTTTTGATACAGCCCGATGCGAGGGATGAGCTTCTGGCCTATTTCCTTATCGTACGAGCCCTTAGACTGGCAGATCAGGGGGCGATGGTTGTCAACGAATAGATAACGAATAAACGAATGATGGTGGAGGAGGAATACATAAGGAATAAGCGAATGATGGTGGAGGAGGAAGACGATGTATCAGGACACTTACTATGTGGACAAGCGTACCGGCACATTCGCCGATGTGTTC